>JAUWQG010000061.1 GCA_030611185.1 Nitrososphaerota archaeon | reverse complement strand
TTAATCTTATTTACAATCTCTTGATTCTCTGCAATCTTTTTGAACCATGCTGGCCAGTCTACCTCTACACCATCCCAGATAATATCCTCTATCTTGTTATCTGAATTTAGAAGTGCTCGGTGTATCTCATTGTCAGTCAACTTGCCACCTCAGAGTTATAGGAACTCGGGTTTAAAGCTCGTGAACGGTAAAAAATTGAATGTTTAATAATTTAGGAAGTAGGTAGATGCTATGAATCCATTTTCTAAACACAATGCGGATGAAGAATTAACATACTTTGATCGCAATAATTCAAACTTTTAAAAAATATTAGTAAAAGGAGTTGTTGAAAGACATGGATTTTCATCCTAAAGATTTACCGATTTTTAAAACATATGATCTAAAAGATGAAAAAGATGCATCAGATGCAGTAATAGACATGATTGATCTAGGATTTAGTAATAGAAAAGAAGGATTCAAAGTTTTGATGCCAAAAAAGACAAAACTTGCCAAAAGAATTGGCTATTCTGTCACAACTGGGGTCAACTTTGAACTAAGGAAAAATAATGAAACTAGGGACATAAAATATTGGACATATCATCATGACAATGATCATTATGCCATAGTATTGATCAGTAACAAGGTTCTGGAAGAGTTAGGTTTTTGATTGCTCAAAAAATTTGTATAATTTTGTCCTAGATGCCAAAACTCCTGTCAACATTATTCCTAAAATGGTACCACCAATTACATCCATTGGGAAATGCTGTAAAACATAGACTCTGCTAAGAGATACCAAAATAGGATAAGCAAAGAGAAGATAGCACCCCCTAGGAAATCTCTGAGATAACACATATGCCAAGACAATTCCAAACACAATCGATCTAGCAGCATGCCCAGATGGAAATGATGCATCATACCCTCCCTCACAAAAGAGAGCAAAGGTATCTTGGCTAATTTCTACTGGAAAAGGCACCCCGGCATAATCAAAATCAGGTCTATCCCTATCCACACCACATTTTATGTAGCCAGTAAGCAAAGTAGAAAGAACAATCAGTATCATAAGAGTAATACCAATTCTCCTGGTTTTTTTAATTAGAAGAGTAACTACTCCAAATCCTAGCATGTAAAATGTGTCACCACTTTCAGTTATGTATTGCATAATGATATCCAAAGTAGGATCTCCAACATTCTCTGAAACAAAAAAGATTACACCTTGATCAAATTCTTCAGTGATTTCAAAATATACCAAAGCCGTAGTAATCAAAAATAAAATAACCAGAAGAACAAAGGAACGAGATCTAAAATCAAAAAGCCAGTTTTGCAATTAGTTAATCCTCTCGAGCATCATTTTTAATTTTTCCTAGATGAAATAAAGTTTGAAATGCATCATTTATTTCATTAAAAAAATTTCAAACTATGATCGGCTTAAAGAATTTAACCAAGTGGATAATAGAAAGATCGTGAAAGTCCTCACACTAGATGATTTTGATCTTAAAGACAAGACCGTTTTTTTAAGAGTGGATATGAATTGCCCAATAGATCCCGAAACCATGGAAATTACAGGGACTAAGAGAATAGAGGAGGCAATTGAAACAATTCAATCGCTAGAACAGGCAAAAGTCGTGGTCGCATCCCACCAAGGAAGAGTTGGAAATAAAGATTATACTGGAATGGACAAACATGCAAAAGTTCTTGAAAAATTACTAAATAAAAAAGTAAAGTATGTTGAAGATGTAATTGGGAGTGCGGCACAAAATGAAATTAAAAATTTAAAAAATGGAGAAGTATTACTTTTAGATAATCTTCGTTTATGTGCTGAAGAAAATTATGAATTCTCACCAGAAGCTGCGTCAAAAACTATCATGGTAAGCAGATTATCCAAACTCTTTGATCTTTGTGTTTTAGATTCATTTCCCAGTGCACATAGATCACATCCATCAATTGTGGGATTCCCGCAGGTTTTACCCGCATGTGCAGGACGTATTGTAGAAAGAGAGGTCAAAAATCTTGATGAAATAATGACTGTTGCCAAGGCACCCCACGTTATTGTTTTAGGAGGTTCTAAAGTTCCAGATAGGCTTGAGGCAATCAAAATGCTAATTCAAAATGGGCGGGCAGACCATATTTTGCTTACAGGTGTGATTGGAAATGTGTTTATGCGTGCTCAGGCCAGAATCAAGTTTCCTCTAGGTATCAAACGCGAAGAAGAAGTAGTAGCAAAAGCACATACTCTGATTGGGGAGTATCCAGATGTCTTTTCAACACCAGTAGATATTGCAATTGACAAAGATGGAGAGAGGGTTGAGATGGACGTACGAGAGATTTCAAAAGGAGATAAAATTTATGATTTGGGTCCAAAGACTGTAGATTTCTATTCAAAGTTAATTGCAGGTGCAGGAACTGTTTTCATCAGTGGTCCTGCAGGGTTTTTTGAGCGAGAAAACTTTAGCTTTGGAACAAAGAAAATGCTAGAGGCTGTTGCAAATTCAATGGCAACTACAATAGTTAGCGGAGGTCATTTAACATCAGTTCTAAAGAGTCATGGACTTGGAGAAAAAATTAATCATATCAGTACTGCAGGAGGAGCACTAGTTCTCTACCTTACAGGTGAAAAACTTCCAATGATTAAAGCATTAGAAGATGCTGCAACAAAACATAGAAACTAAATTGCCACATTACATGAAGGGTTTGGACATTCTTGTTTTTCAGATGCTCCAAGATAGATGTCTTGATTACAAGAATTGCAATGATGTTTTTTAACAGGATCAAACAGCTTTAGCCATATAGTAGTAAAATTCTGGGCAATGTTTCTTGCAAGACCCGAATCACAAATCTCATTGATGTAAGGTTCTAAATCATCAATAATCCAAGAAGGGTTAAAATCACCTCCAGACTTTATCGTTTCAAATATTTCATCATTTGTAAATTTTGTATCAACATCATTGTGTTTTTCAAAAATTATTTTTCTAATTTGTAGTTGAATTGGAGTTAAAGGAGTAAAGGTACTCATATGCTAGTATAAGTTGGCTGCCTCTTCTTTTAACTTATCTACATCTTGAGAGTCATCTAGATGTTTTCCAAGATAAGAATAAAGGGCAGATTTTAGAACTTTAAGTGAAAGCAAAGCACATTTTATTCGTACAGCCTGTAAATTTTCAAGACCTAATTCCCCTAAAACATCAGTTTTTGAAATGTTTCTCACCTCATCGATATTTTTTCCCTTTGCAATCTCTGTTAATACCGATGAGCAAGCCATGCAAATAGCACAACCTTTGCCATGAAATTTAATGTCAGAGACTTTGTTATCATCAATTTTCATGTCAATATCAATACTGTCTCCACATAATGGATTAGAATCATGAAAAGTAACATCATGATCTTCAATTTTTCCATAATTGATTGGGTTTCTTGAATAATCAATTATCATCTCATGATAAATGTCAGCATTGCTCATAGTTTGAATATCCTCGCTACTTTATTTAATGAATTGATTAAGGCGTCAATTTCTTCTTTAGTGTTGTAAATGTAAA
Source organism: Nitrososphaerota archaeon (assembly GCA_030611185.1). Classification (GTDB taxonomy): domain Archaea; phylum Thermoproteota; class Nitrososphaeria; order Nitrososphaerales; family Nitrosopumilaceae; genus Nitrosomaritimum. Next base: position 2,280 of record JAUWQG010000061.1, on the reverse strand, counting down.
AGCTTGCCCTAGAGGTTGCAGCTACATTAAGTCTCTCCATTAGTACTTGAGCACAATGATGTCCGGACCTTATTGCTATTCCTTCTTCATCAATAATCTGGGCTACATCGTGAGGATGGACATCTGCAAAATTAAATGAAATTACTCCTCCACGTTTTGAGATATCTTTTGTTCCATAGATGCGTAATCCCTTTACTTGAGATAGTTTATCCAAAGCATAAGAGGTCAAATCAATCTCGTGTTGCCTAATGACATCCATTCCAATGTTTGAAAGGTAGTCTATTGCTGCACCAAGTCCCACAACATCTGCAATGTTTGGAGTTCCTGCTTCAAACTTGTAGGGTAAATCATTCCAGGTAGTTTCATATTTGTGAACTTCTCGAATCATATCACCACCACCATGAAATGGATTCATAGTCTCTAAGATAGATTTTCGGACCCATAGGATTCCGATACCAGTTGGACCCAGCATTTTATGCCCGGAAAATGCAAAAAAGTCGCACCCTAATTTTTCAACATCTACCTTCATGTGAGGTACTGCCTGTGCGCCATCAACTAAAGTCAATACTCCCGCAGCTTTGCATTTTGAGATAATTGTTTCAGCATCAGAAATTGTTCCTAAAACATTTGACACTAGACTAAAGGTGACAAGTTTAACTTTACCTGTGGCAAGATACTTGTCCAAGTCATCCAAGTTTAATTCTCCATTGTCGTTCATTCCAATGTATTCTAGTTTTGCACCTTTCTCTCGGGTCAATAATTGCCAAGGAACAATATTGCTATGATGTTCATATTCAGTAGTAACTATAATGTCATCTTCTTTCAAATTATCTCGCCCCCACGCATATGCAACTAAATTAATTGCTTCAGTAGTACCCCTTACAAAAATAACTTCGACTCTGTTTTTTACATTAATGAAATTTGCAACTTTGTCTCTTGATTTTTCATATAGTTCAGTTGCTTCTTCTGCTAGTGCATAGACTGCTCTGTGAATGTTTGCATTGTGATTTCTATAGTAATCATTTATTGCATCAATTACTTGATTTGGTTTTTGTGTTGTAGATGCATTATCCAAGTATACAAGAGTTTTATTTTCTCGAACAGTTCTTTCTAAAATTGGAAAATCTTTTCTGATATTTTCAAAAGATGCTTGAGCGCTTTGCATTATCTAAACCTCCACGTAAACCTCATTTTGTTCTATTTTAACATTGTATGTCTTCAGCGGTATTTCGGCAGGAAGATTTTGTGGTTTTCCATCTTCTAAATTAAACACAGAAAGATGCAATGGACATCTAACACCTTCTTCACTTAGAAAGCCTGTTGATAAATCAGCTTCAGCATGTGTGCAAATCAAGTCAGTAGCACGAATATTTCCCTTTAGGTTAGCCAAAAGGATTTTTTTATCATCAGTATGAAATCCAAACATTTGTCCATCTTTGACTTGGTCTAAACTACAGGCTTTAATCCATTGAGACATTATGATTATCGATATTTGTAATGCTGCTCAATCTCTGCGTCTTCGTTGTATCTAGTCTCTTCAACTTCAACGAATTTTGCAAGTTCTTCATCGGTGTTTATTGTTAGTTCTTTCTCATCCCATTTTGATTCAATTAGATGTGCAATCCATGCTCTCACCTGAAAAGACATTTTTCTTGATAATGGTTCTAAGAATCCTTCAATAATTGTTCTTTCTGCCTCCTCATGACTCAGACATCTTGTTTTAAGATAGAAAATTTGTTCTTCATCAATTTGAGCTACTGATGCAGAGTGAGTTGCCTTTACATCATTTGTAGATATTTCTAATCCCGGAATAGAATCTGATTTTGCACCCTTGTCTAAGAGAATAGAGCGTCCAGACAAGAATGAATTTGATTTTGTTGCATTCTTTTTGATTCTGATCATTCCTTTGAATAATGATTTTGATTTGTTTCGTAGAATTGACTTTTCAACCACCCTTCCTTCAGTTGCAGGGGCTTCATGGTTTACATCGGTTTGAATGTCAAATGATTGCTCTTTGTTTCCAAAGATTACTTCAGAGTCATTTGAAGATGCACCAGAGCCATTAAGATTGTATTCTATTTTGTATCTAGACAAAATTGAACCAAACAATCCAGAATACCAATTTACTTTGGCATCTTTTCCCAGATCTGTTCTTCTAGTAGAGAAATTAACAGTACTTTGGTCCATCATTTGTAATGTAGTCATGTCAAGCTGAGCATTTGCAGCAACATTTGTGTTAAATAATTCAAGATATGCTTGTTGTTTTTCCGATTTAAGAGA
>JAUWQG010000084.1 GCA_030611185.1 Nitrososphaerota archaeon | reverse complement strand
TATAGCAAATTCATGATTTAATTGACATACTGTATTTTTTGAATCACTAAAAATTGTAATTTTCTCATCTGAATTTACAAATTTTTGTAATGCAGAAATTATAGCCATATATTCGGCCTGATTGTTTGTAAGATTTGGTTTTTTTTCATAAAATGATTCTCCTGTTTCTTTTACAAAATAACCATATCCACTATTTTTTCCTCCAGAACCATCCACGTACACATTAACTTCCATCTTTATACAATCTCGTCATTTTTACAGTCAAATTTAGTACTATCATGTAGATAATTATGGATATAACTTGTGATACTAGTGAGGCCAAATATGGATCATAATTATTGGATAGAAAATAATATTGCAACATCCATCGAGCTATGGTATAAATAATTTCTGCAATCCCTAGTGAGGTTATTATTTTAACTAGGTCATATCGAAGTTTTTCTTTGTCAGTTTTACCAGATTTTAGAAGATATTTTTTCCTATTATCCCAGTAATACAAACTGCCAAATGTTGTTAAATAAAATACATGATCAAAAATCAGAGTATACGTAGTGTTTAGATAATTTTCTTGCTCAGCTAAACTCTGAGCGATGATTGCAGAAAAAGTAATGGATACTGCAAAAGCAATTAGAATATTTTTGTTTAGTTTAAAATATTCTTGTAACATTAATTCTCTCAGATTCTGCTACAATTAAACTAAGATTAATCCAAAGTAATTTTTAAGAATATTAGCAATCCTGCAAGCTCTGCAATTCCTACCCCTAACATATATGGGAATATTTCATGTGAGAAAAGTTGGTCCATTGAAAAATATGCAAGGCCTCCAATAATATTATGAAGAAACAACATACTTGTTACTACAATCATTCCAAGGGGAAGCTGTGCCTTTGTTTTTCCATACATTTTTCCAAAAATGAAAATCAAAATGCCAAGTACTGCCATATTTGCAATTGAAACAATAGATAAGACCAAGGAGGTAGATTCCATTTAGAGAGAGAAACCTCCTGAGCGTTTATTTACTTTTATCCAATTTTGTTGCAATTTCTCCAAATGTCTCCATATTTACTTCTAAAAAAGTAGAGATGAAGTAGGTAACTCCATATTTTTCTCCAAATTTTGTAATCAAATTATTTTTCTCAAGAATCTTAATGTGATGCTGAATTGCTTTGTAATCCAAGCCTAGTTCTTTGGCTAGTTGGTTTGTGTTTAGTGGTTTTTCCTTTAATGAGGAAATGATTCTTAGACGATTTAACCCTCCTCGTGAGGCGGCAAAAATAAACCAAAGAAGTCTTTTTGCATCACGATCATTTGCCATAAGTAATCAAATTCAGATGGTTTTCCACTAAAAGGTATTGTGTGATAAATTTCGGATACCTAAGAAAGTATAAAATACATAATTAGACTAAATTATGTGATTTAGTCGCATGATGTTAAATTACGATGCTCCATTGTATAGACCACCTTCAGAAGCAAGATCCCTAATTTTTCAAGTTACTTTGGGATGTTCCTTTAACGAATGCTCATTTTGTGATATGTATAGATCAAAAGAATATTCAGAAAGACCATGGGAAGAGATAAAATTAGAAATCGACATGATGGCAAAACAATTACCAGATACTACGAGAGTATTTCTTGCTGATGGGGATGCGTTGAATCTTGATTCAGATTATATGGTAAAAATTGTAAAATATATCTATGAAAAATTTTCAAACCTTGAACGGATTTCTTGTTACGCAATGCCTATGAATATTTTAAAGAAAAACCCTGAAGAATTAAAAAAAATGTACGATGCAGGATTAACCATGTTCTATTTAGGAATTGAAAGTGGTTCAGACATAGTATTAAAAAAAGTAACAAAAGGTGCCACTTCAAAAACAATAATCAAATCTGTGAACAAAGCCAAAGAGGCAGGCTACCTTATGTCATGTATGGTTATTCTAGGTCTTGGCGGTAAAAAATATTCCAAAGAACATATTCAAGGAACTGCAGAAGTTATTAGCGCATGTTCTCCTCAGTATGTTGGAGCCCTTACACTATATCTAGAAAATGGAATTAAAGATGAGTTTTTGCAAAAGTATAACGGAGAATTTGTAAGATTAAATGATGATGAGGCATTAAACGAATTAGAAGATTTACTAAGCAAAATAGAGACCAATGAAGAGATAATTTTCAGAGCAAACCATGGTTCCAATGCTTATACCATAAAAGGAACTTTCCCACAAGAGAAACAAAAAATGTTAGAGCAATTGAGATGGATGCGAGAACATCCTGAAGTGGCAAGGCCTCAAGGATTAAGAGGATTTTAAATTAAATTATTTTGCTCAAGGTATACAACCTTGAAAATAGTAACATGGTAATCCCCATCAAAAATTTTGGTTGTTTGATCATTTTCTACAGTTAGAACTCTGAATTTGTATTCATAATTTCCATCTTCACTTACATCTGTCTGGGCAAAATGGACAGCCTCATCATCTTTGAAAATTTGAATAATTACAGGATATCCTGTAACAGGGTTTGCTACTTTCCCTTCAACAAATCCCCATGGTAATGAATTTTCTTCACCGGTATGGAATATGATAGAGGTTTTCTCAATTCCAATTATTCCATTTAATGAAATGTATTCTGTTTGTGGTTCATGATTATGCGAATTAATTAGAGTTTGACCTTGGTGAGGATGTGCAAAAACAAATGATGATGATGAAAAAATAATAATTACACTTAGTATAGCAATAGCAAAAAGTTTTTGATTTTCCATGTTATTGTAGAAAAGTAAAGATGATTTAATATTTACTACTAAAGTTGGTCGATGACTAGTTTTAGATTATCTGGCAAGTCTGGTAATTCCGTATGACTTTCATTATTTTGAAGTACTTCTGGACCTATTCGGCGAACTCTTTGTGTTCCAATTAAAGTGTCAATATTTCTTTGAATGTCTTTTTCTGAAAGAATAGATTGCAACTTTTCAAAAAGGGTTGCCTCATTTTCATATTTTTTAATTGCGTACTGAATAAGTATTACTTTTTCATTCATAGAATACTCTGTCATTTGTAAATTCCAATCCTTTCAATGTAAAAAACATTACCAGTTCAGGAGAAGATTTTCTGGAGGTTTTCTTTCTTGGGAATTCCAGTAAATTGTAATTTTCCATCTACCACTAGACCAGGGGCAGTAAATATCGGATATTTTTCCAAATATTCTGGTTTTTCAGTAACATCTATCAAATCGTATGGTATTCCTAGTTCATTCAACATTTTTTCAAGTACTTTACAATTCGAGCAACCCGGAGTTGTAAGAACTTCTACTCTCATGATTCTGTAAATTGATCAGGATTTTTCTCAAAGGCCCATCTACATGTAGCACAACAAAATCGATATTCCTTTCCTTTATGCATTAGAGATTCTCCTTTTTCTACATTCATTCCACAAACAGGATCTTTCATTGTACTGTTTTCTTTTTACGGCTAAAATACCATACGATTGGAAACCCAATCAAACTTACAAACAAAATTGGTGCCAACTCTTGTGGCATTTGAGCATCATAATCATGAATGTGTTCTCCAACATGGAATTCTGGTGGAATTAGAGTCATAGAAACTAAATTGTTCCATGCTAAATGTACAAATGTTGATTCATACCATTCATGCCCTCCCGGAATTCCCTGAATTATTAAAAATGCTCCAATTATAATTAACATCCATCCTGTAATTTTTTCAATATTTTCACGATTAGAAGTTATTCCTCTTGTTGCATTTACCCCAATAATTGCAAGAGCAGAAAGCAGAATTAGAGGAATTGCTCTTCCAACTCCATGAACTATACCAAGACTTGCTCCAATTTCTGCACTTCCGGTACTTGCAACATAAATTAAAAGCCAATAAAACATGGGGTTGGGACAACCAACTCCGGCATTTCCTAATAATAATCCCATGAAAAATGATTTTGAGTAATCTCCTCTATTTTGAATAAATTTTGGAGTTCCTGAATAAGATGGTAATTTTAATTCAAATAGTTTTAGTTGCGACAAACCAAAAAGAAATGCTGCAATTCCTGCAATTAGAAACATGTAGATAGAAATTTGATCCAAATCAGCCGTTTGACCTAAAACACCAATTCCCAATCCATAAAACATTATTGTAATTGTAAGACCTGCTCCAAACATTGAAGCCATTAAAAGTCCTTTTTTCCCGCCTTTTCCCATGCTCAGTGGAATTATTATGAATACAAGGGGAAGGGTACACGGTAGAATAATCATCGAGAGCCCTGCTAGATACGAGATGATCAACCATGACGGATAAGATAATTCATGTCCGGCACTTATCGCAGTATCATTGGTAATTCCAAAAATACCTCCGACAAAAATTAATGAAAAAAGTATGAATAGTACAGCAATTAGGGATTTTTTGGCCACAATTATACTAGACACATGTTGAATGATCTTCTCAAATATTTAATCTGACCATATTGTATTAATTTCAATAATGATAATTGTTTGAAAATTATTAATTAGATTTAAGAATTTTCGAATTAAATTAAGCTAATTTTAGGCTCAATTCCTCACCATTATCAATTGGAATTGTTACTGATCTAATACTTTGATTTTTTCTTACATGCTGTACATACAAGTTTGTAAATTTTTGGAATCTCTCTGGAAACAAAATATTATCTGCTCCAATTAATCCTCCAGGTTTCACCATAGGAAGAACGGCATCAAAATATTGAATATATCTTTCCTTATCTGCATCAATAAAGACAAAATCAAATGTTTCACTAGATTTTGTCTTGTTACTAATATCTGA
>JAUWQG010000071.1 GCA_030611185.1 Nitrososphaerota archaeon | reverse complement strand
TTGTTTTTTTTGTTGTGGGTGATGTTGTTGTGGTTGTTGCTGTGCTTGTGGTGGTTGAGGTTGTTGGTGTGGTTCAGGTTCTGGGGTTGGTTCAGGTATTTTTGTATCTTGAAATTCTGATAAAATATCTTCAGCATCTTTAGACTTTTTTGAAGCACTCAATTTAATTTTCCTTTAATAACAAAACCTTCGTTTGCTTTTATTTAATTTTTGATATCTTGTTGTTGGACATAGTTTTCAAAAATTTCTTCTATTTCTTTATCGTTTTTACTGTTTTTAATTTGATTTACTAGTTCTTCTTCTTCAATTTCATAACAATTTAGAAAATCTTGGGAATCTTTGTACACTAGAAGAACTTTGTTTTTAAAAACACAATGATAAAGTTGCTCTTTTTCCATTTTTTCAGGTTTAATATTGATTCCATCATCATTTACACTTACAGGATAATCCACACTAACATTGGGATTTTAGAGTATTTAGATGAATACGTAATATTGTAATAATCAAGGAAAACAGTAAAAGCATTGGAAACTAGAATAGTTTTCCACATAGACTTTGATTACTTTTATGCTCAATGTGAAGAGATCAGAAAACCCGAGTTAAAATCAAAACCTGTGTGTGTTTGTGTTTTTTCAGATAGAGGTGGAGGTAGCGGGGCAATTGCAACTGCAAATTATACAGCTAGAAAGTTTGGAGTGAAATCAGGAATACCAATAGTTTTTGCAAAAAAAAGACTCGAGGATCAAAAAGATGCTGTTTTTTTACCCGTAGACTTTGATTTCTACATAAGCATGTCTGAAAAAGCTATGGAAATCATGGAAAATCATGCAGATATTTTTGAATATGTAGGAAAAGATGAAGCATTTTTGGACGTCACAGAAAAAGTGAGTGGAGATTGGGAGAAAGCAAAAAAATTAGCCCTGGCGATAAAAAACGAAATTAAAGATAAACTAAATTTAACTTGCTCTATTGGAATTTCACCAAATAAACTCATTTCAAAAATTGCCTCGGACTTTGAAAAACCTGATGGGTTAACAATTGTGATACCAGAAAAAGTTGAGGGGTTTTTAGAACCGTTAAAAATTAGAGATATTCCAGGAATTGGTTCAAAAACCGAAGAAAGTTTTTCGCAGATGAATTTGCAAACTATTAAAGATCTTAAAGGATTAGATGTGTTTAAACTCAACAAAGAATTTGGAAGGAAATCTGGTACCTACATATTCAATGCAGTTAGAGGGATAGATAACGAGCCAGTAAAAAAAAGAGAACCAAACACCCAGTACAGCAAAATCATGACTTTGAAAAAAGATTCAATGGAGTTTAATTTTATTTTAGATAATCTAAAACAATTGTGTAATGAAGTACATCAGGTTGTTTTAAACAAAAATAAAATGTTCAAATCAGTGGGAATCCAGGTAATACAATCAGATTTATCAAATAAAACCAAATCAAAAATGCTGAAAAATCCAACATTAAATTTAGAAGAATTGGAAAAAAATGTAGAACAGTTGCTAAAAGAGGCCTTAGAAGAACAAAAAATTCCATTAAGACGAGTCGGAGTTAAGGTTTCAGAGTTATCAGATATTAGAGATCAAAGTAGCATTACAAGCTATTTTTGAGAATTGCCTTGTGATTCTAACTTTTTGAGTCTTCTCGATTCAATCAATATCACGATTAATAAAAAGGCAAACAGCCAAGGTAGGAACATTATTTCTCCAGCTACTGAGTGAAACTCTTCCCATTCTGCAGAGTTAGTAGTCACCTTTAGGGCATACCAAGATAATGAAAAAATTCTTATCATATTTACTATAATTGTGCCTATTATTCCCAAAGTAAAGTAGATGGATTTTCTTTTTCTTGCAATATTCATTTTTAACAAAAATGCACCCATTACAAGGGAGTAGATAATTACACTGTGGACACCAGCAGATGGCCAAAAAACCTGAAGGACCATCGAACCATGGTCTCCTTTTAAGAACATGATATTATCTCGACCAGTTGCAACTCCAAGATCAAAAACTCCGATTAGCCAAACATTGGCCTGAACCAAATATGGAACAACGTACTGAAGGGGTCCAAGGGTATCATATGGGAAAAACGCATCAAGTGAAAGAATTATTGCACTTCCACCCAGGAAAATAGGACCTGCCGGGGCAATTCGAATCCATCTTTTACCAAAATAGATTGTTAAAGCAGACATTACAAAAATTGCCATTACAATAAAGTCCCACATCCACGTCCAAGAATAAATTAATTGAACATTGTACTGTTCAGATGAATTCAGAATGTAATCTCGTAATCCGTATTCTAATCCTACAAGATAAGCAATTGTAATAATTGCCAATGGAACTGTTGCCAATAATCGTTTAGGGGAGATTACAATTTTTAGTCCAACAAGTTCGGCAATAATAAATGCCAAAGCAAAAAGAAACCCACCTCTACCTTGATTCCAACTCAGACTAAAACTATCAGGAAAAACAAAAAGTGCAAACAAAATTGGGCTTGAAATAATACCCATTCCGATATAGAGATTCTTGTTTTCCACTACATGTAAACCAAAATTTGGCCAATAAATATCTCGAGCTTTTTCTTATCCTACAATTGAAAACTTTTCAGGGCATTTTAGATGTTCATAATATGGGTCAGATGGGAGTCCTTTAACAAAAAATAGAGTTATAGCATATTTGTCGGATTTTAAGATAGTTTTACTACATTTTTTGCAACGCTGGTTTTCCATGAATATTTTAGCAAAAAATTCTACTTTACAAGGTGGACGTAATATTATGAAATAACTTTAAAAAAAGTCAGACATGGTTTTTTGCCTCATTAATTTTCCAATATTCCCATGCAAAAGCCATTCAGAGTGACTGACGCTCATCTTTTTTGAGGCCAAAGCAAGGGCATGATCAAAATTATCTGCAATAATGGGATTTGCCTTCATAGCTTGGCGTATTCCTTCTCTTACTTGCCATACCCCAACAGGAATTGCGTATTCTGGTCTTATCTCTCTTAGAATTATTACTCCTGATTGGATTTTGTGTTTTGAAAGGTACTCAACTACAGATAATTTTGCAGCAAAGTATGCACCAGCTATGGCAGGAGGATGATTAATTCCACGTGCATTTTCATGATCAGAGCCAAAGCCCAAAACCCCATCAGAATACCAAGCTTCAATCATTTCATAAATCCATCTATGAGGAAACAATATAACAGAAAATAAGTTTCCTAAATGTTCAAAAGAAAAAACCTTACATGAATCAATTAAACTGTAATCTAGTATTTCATTTTTTAATGATTCTGAAATAATATCATCAGTAGCAGTAATACTCCATTTTGTTGGAACAAGTTTTCTTTCTTGTCCCAGCATTCCAATACTAAAGCATTTTTGTATGCGAGAAATATCAATGCCAGAATTATACAAATTTAAAACAGCATCTTTTGCTTTCAAATCTTTATCATAGAAAGTTTTTTCAATAGATTTAGTAGAGGATGACCCAGAAAATTTTGCAGTTTTTATTTCTCCTATTGGTCCAAATGGAGCACTTTGACCATCTATCGAAATGCTTGACGTAGATTTATGAAACTCCAAATCAGAATCAATGGGTTTTGATGCCATTGCAACCTCTTGTAAGTTTTCTATGTATCTTCCTTCGGTGGTATTCACAGAAACTTTTTGAATTCCACGAACTAGATTTAATCTAAAATTTATTATTTCTTCTAAAGATTTTCCTACCCACTTTTCAGGATTATCAAGTAAGCTTGTATCGCCATGAATTGGAGGAACCATTGGACCCACGAGTACCTTTGGATAATTATAAGAGCCAACAAAAACAGAGGGAGGACTAGACCCACTAATGGAATCTGATGAAAATAAATTTCCATATTTTGATAAATTTTCATGCCATTTTGCCAAAATATCTCTGCGTATATCTTGAGAGTTTGAGGACACTGATTTTTGTGCCTGAAATTTGCCTATTAACTTGCCTAATATGAAAAATTAACCAAAATCAGACAATGTTTAAAGATCAACAATATCACCAGCATTATGGCAGTTAAGAGAATTGTATCATTTTTGCCTAGTGCGACTGAGTTAATTTATGAGTTGGGTAGGGAGGAATTACTTTTTGGAGTAACACATGAATGCAAATATCCCAAAGAAGCACAAACAATACCTCAAGTGATAAATTCTGTGATAGATTCAGAAAAATTATCAAGTAATGAAATTAACACACAAACTTGTCAATTACTAACCGAAGGAAAAGAAATTTTTGTTTTAAATGAGAAAATTCTGAAAGAAGCTAATCCTGATCTTATAATTACTCAAAAAACTTGTGAAGTATGTGCAGCTTTTACAAGTCAAGTAGAAAAGGCCAGTAAGATTTTACCAAAAAAACCTACAATTTATTCGATGGATCCGTATACCGTGGAAGAAATTTTAACATCCGTAATTGAAATTGGGAATGTTCTTGACAAGACAAAAAAATCAAAGGAAATAAGACTAGAACTTGAAAAAAGAATTAACCATGTAAAGGGATTTTTGAATCAAAAAAAACCCAGAATCCTTGCAATAGAATGGATTGAACCATTTTTCACTGCAGGTCATTGGATACCGGAAATGATTGAATTTGCAGGAGGCATCAACATGATTAGTAAGAAAGGAGAACATTCAAGAAAAATGAACATTGAAGAGATTGTAGAGTCAGATCCAGAAATTATAATTCTCATGCCTTGTGGATTTGGCACCAAGCGAACAATTGAGGAATATAATAAATTTCTAAAAAATAATTCAAATTGGAATAATTTACGTGCTGTAAAAAATAAAAAAATTTTTGCAGTTGATGCCAATTCCTTTTTTAGCAAACCTAGTATTCGTACAATTACAGGATTAGAAATCCTTGCAAAAATTATCCAGCCTAGTCATTTTGAAAATCTGATTGTTCCTAATGATTCATTTTCTAACGTAATTGAGCCTACTGAGGCTTGAGTTTGCACTCAATTTTCAAAGATTTTACAGTGGTATAGTAGGTAAGTGCCAATAATCCAATAGCTGCGAGCCTAATTGGAATTTCATAACTTGTAAGAAATGCCAAAGATGTTGCACCCACACTACCAAAAGTAGAGATAAGTGCAAAGCCTATAGGGCCACAACTACATGCCCCAGCAGCTACTCCAATAAAAGAACCAAATACACTTCCACCAATTTTACCCTTTGAGTTTTTCAAAATATTAATCCTGTAAACATTCATTGGAAGAACCAAAGCTGACATTCCAGATAGAATTACAATTAATGAAAATC
>JAUWQG010000108.1 GCA_030611185.1 Nitrososphaerota archaeon | reverse complement strand
CTTTATCCACCTACTCGAAATGTTTGACTATGGCAGTAGCTCGAACACAAAGACATTATTGTAACAAGTGTCATCTAAAACGCCCTAAATGTATCTGTAAAAAACAGTAAACGAGATTATAATTTTTAGATTCTAAACTCTATTTTTCGTCAAAAACTGCTCAAGGGTTAGTACCTGCACGGATTCTCGGATCAAAGCATGAGCTGTTAACGATAAAACTAATCATTTAAAATTCCCTTTCATTCAAAACTACCATGTACAAAATATCACTAATCACTGGAGATGGGATTGGTCCGGAACTTTCTGAATCGGCAATTTCGGTTCTAAATACAATTAATGATAAAACAGATGTTAAATTTGAAATCACAAAATTACTAGCGGGTGATATTGCTCTAAAGGAAACGGGAAAGGCGCTTCCTGATGAAACACTTGAAGCGATAAAAAAATCAGACGTGTGTTTGAAAGCTCCTGTTGGAGAAAGTGCAGCCGATGTAATTGTGGTTTTACGACGTTTACTTGACTTGTATGCCAATATTAGACCTGCAAAATCCTATCCTCACATGCCTGCATTGCGTGATGATATTGATATGGTGATTGTGAGGGAAAACACTGAGGACCTTTACACTGGCATAGAGTTTAGCTTAGGAAATGCATCAGTTGCTTTGAGAATAATATCTGAAGCCGCATCAAAAAGAATTGCAAAATATGCCTTTGAGACTGCAAAGCAACGTGACTCTATGAGAAAAGTAACTTGTGTTCACAAGTCTAATGTCATGAGAGTAACTGATGGAATGTTTGCAAAATCTTGCGCTGATGTGGCCCGAGAATATCCTGAGATTACTTTTGAGAACATGTATGTAGATGCATGTGCCATGAATTTGATTCGTCAACCACATCAGTTTGATGTTGTGGTAACTACCAATCTATTTGGCGATATTTTGTCAGATGAGTCTTCTCAAGTAGTTGGAGGATTAGGGATGGCGCCAGCTGCTAATATTGGCGATAAATTTGCACTCTTTGAGCCAGTTCATGGCGCTGCATTTGATATTGCTGGACAAAATATTGCTAATCCATCATCATTTTTGTTATCAATTAAGATGATGTTTGATTGGCTAGCTACTAAACACAACGATTCAAAATGCTTTGAGATTGGTGAGAGATTGGAATCTGTAATTTTTGATCTCGTTAAAGATGGGATAAAGACCAAAGATATTGGCGGTGATAAAACTACGACAGAATTTACAAAAGAAATCACTGATAAATTCTAAAAATGACATCTCTATGTTTTAGTCAACAAAATACGCTAGGTTGTCGTAAAGAATTTTAGAATAAAAATAGAATTAATCTCTTGTTTGCAAGTGTGACCCATGTGTCATCTTACGTCCTAAAAATGCAATAATCCAACCAATTCCAATCAATCCAGTGCCAAATAGAATATTCCACTCATAATATTTCACATACTCTTCTTCAAATCTAGGATCTTCTAGAAATTGTTCTTGTGGAATATCAGTAAGGAATAGTGCCCACGATGAAAATCCAACAAACAACACACCCATTGCAAAAAATGCAAACATGATGTATTTTGGAGCTCCACGAATCATACATCCCAATGATGACTTCCCCTATATGGAGTGTATCATTAGATTCTAAACTCCTTTTCATGCCTGTGAAGTCCACAAAAACAAATTGACTTTTAACATCATGTCTATGGATTCAACATTCTTCATATTGCTAATGTATATTTTTAGAAATTACCAATTTTTATTAATCCCGTTTTCTTGGCAAATGTAAATGGCAGACTGTTGTATTTGTAAACTAAACAAGGCTACTCTAAAAATCACTGATGGGAATCCAAAATACAAAGGAAAACCCATATGCAAGGAATGCCAAGGATACAGAAAACTGCTAAAAGATACTAAATAGATTATTCTGATTCTTTATTCTTGTTTTTTGCAACCCACTCTTCATACATTTTGATTAAATTATCTACATCTTCTTGATTCTCAGAATATGTCATTATCACCGCAAATGCTCCTTTCTTGTCATGACCTCGTGCAAAATATCCCCAAAAAGAATCTGGGAGTTTCTGGAAATTATTAGCATCATGTGATACTCCGATTAGATTATTTCCTATTACCTCTACTACTTTTTTTGCATCTTCTTTTTCAATCATGGTTGGAAGAAGTTTTTTTCTAATAAAAGTCTGATTTTCTAATTCCTATGGTTTTAGTCTATCTGGATCTCTTGGATACAGTACAACTTCTCGTACATTATCAATTCCAATTAGTGTAGTCATTAGTCTGTCTAGTCCCATTCCCCATCCTGAATGTGGTGGCATGCCCCAATCAAAGGTCTGTAGATGGTCTTCAAATTGAGCAGGATCTAACCCTTGTTCTTTGAGTCTAGCCTTGAGAATCTCTGTATTGTGGAGCCTTGTTCCGCCAGAGGATAACTCTAGATAACCATATTGCAAGTCAAATGAGCGTGATAGTGTAGGATCCTCGTCTTTTTCTCGTATGTAAAATGGTTTTAGCTTCATAGGCCAATCAGTGAGAAAGTAAAACCCAGGATGTTTCTCACCTATCATTCTAAGATGAGAATCAAGTAAGTCATCGCCAAACTCTACTTTTTCTCCTTGTTGTTTTAACTCATCAATTACCTGGCTGTATGTTATTCTCTCAAATGGCGAGGATGGAATCTCAATGGTGTGACCGATTATCTCTTGTTCTTTTTTGCAATTATCTGCAGTATGCTTGTAGACCTCCATTACCAAGGCTTCTAAAATATCCATCACATCATTATAATCCATAAACGCAGCTTCAATATCCACACTGGTGAATTCACTTAGATGACGGCCAGTATGTGATTTTTCTGCTCGGTAAAAATTTGATATCTCATACACTCGCTCTAACCCTAATGTCATTTGCTCTTTGTACAGCTGTGGACTTTGGGCGAGATATGCTGTTTTTCCAAAATAGTCTAATGAAAACAAATCAGCACCACCTTCACTGGCACTGCCAATAATTTTTGGAGTTGTAATTTCGATAAATTTTTTGTTTGATAATGTGTTTCGTAAAGTTTCTAAAACATGATGTCTTAATTTGAAAATTGATGCTGTTTTTTGGTTTCTCATATCAAGTGCGCGATGGTTAAGTCGTGTGTCTATGTTACTTTCTAATCTTCCAATAGGATCAATTGGTAAAGGATGGATGGCTTTTGCTAAAACGTCAATCTCTTCTGCTTTTACCTCAAAATTAAAATCACGAGCTTTTGTTTCTTGAACTATCCCTTTTATGCTAACGACGCTTTGACGATTCAATTCCTCTAGGTTTTCATTTAGTTCTCCTTTGACTATAATTTGTGAAATTCCAGAAACATCTCGAAGTGTAATGAAAGTCATTTTTCCTAGCTTACGAAGATCCTCAATCCAACCACCTAGGGTGACTTGTTTTCCAATTAAATCGACATTTAGTTCTGAAATATCATGTGTCTTTACAAATCCCACTCAAATCACGCTCGTTTATTTTCAAATTCTATCTCAATGTCAAGGTTTCGGGCATTTTTAACAATTTGAATTACCGTTTCTGTATTTATGGGGAATCTTGGGGTCCATTTGCCTGACACTACAGCTTTTGTTTTTTGTACTCCTCCAGGTGCCCAGACTGCATTAATTGATAAAATTTTTGTTGGGAACAACATATCTTCAATAAACTTTTTGTCGTTTTCTTCAGCCTCTACTAGCCAAATTTTCCCTTGAAATTGATCTTGAAGAAGTCTGTAAAGAACCCTACTTTGTCTTATTGTCATGATGTCGTTTTTGGAAAATGCAATAACAAAATTTCCATCAAATTCTTTACAAGAATATAGCGTAAATTTGTCTATTTCCTGGTTTGTTTTTGCCAACTGTGCTAATTTAATCGAGGCATCAACGTCAGATTTTGTCAATT
>JAUWQG010000051.1 GCA_030611185.1 Nitrososphaerota archaeon | reverse complement strand
TGTGAAATTTTGTTAAGAATAATTGTCTTGGGGGATCCTTTTGGCAAAACAATGTATCCAGATCTTACAAATGGTCTTTTTGGATATCTTACTTTTTCTTCAGTCTCTGTAATTTCAAATCCTGCAGCTTGTGCTGCATCTGTTAATTCTTTTAATGAAGGATCAAAAACACATTTTTCTTTTTCTAATCTTCTTCCTTTAGCTCTTGGTAATGTCTTGTTAAAATAATCCAGCCAGATTACGACATGTTCGTAATCTTTCATTTTATCACTTTACTAAAACTGCACTAACTGTTCCGGATTGTCCAGGCCTTGAAACAACTCTACACTTTCCTTCTTGTGTTTCTAGTATTGCACCTTTTGTAATAATACCTCTTCTTTTGTAATCATTGTTTGTTGCATTTTCTAAAACTTTGATAATTTTTGTTTTCTTTACTTTTGCATCTCCAGTAGATAGGTTAACAAAATCAATTGCTTTCAAAGCTGTTTTCGTATTTTTACCACGTACACTTCTTGTTACTGTAATCTGTGCACCATTAATTGGTTCATTAGGAAATCTATCTATTTCATATTTTCTCCTAATTCTTAATGGATGTCTTCTTCCACCAGTGATTTTACTTGTTGCAAGGTTTTCTACGGATTTTCTCACGGAAAATCTTGAAATTACTCTAATTTATACAAAACGCAATATTTTGGTCATAAAACAAAATTTTCTATACGGGCTCTTGAATAACTTGAGATTCAGAACCTGACTTTGTTTGAGTCGCAGTTTTTCTAATTTTTGAAAACAGTCTTTGTTTAAGATTTTCCACATCTCCTTGAATCCCAAAATATTTTTGGAATTTTTCAGTTGTCGTGTAAATTTTTAATCTTCCAACATTTTGATGATTGATAAAATCAAGCTGTCTTAATTCTTTGAGATGAGAATAAACTCCAGATCCTCTTGTTTCTACTAATTGCTTAGAGGATATGGGTTGCATGTATGCAATGTATGATAGGGTCTTTAGTGTGGCTTTTGGAAGCACGGGCTTTGAGGCATATTTTTTGACAGTCGAGCTGTATTCTGGCTTTAACTGAAATACGTAGGATCCATCAGGTAAGGTGACTATTTCGATTGCCTTGAAGACTGATTTTGACTTTTTCATAAGATTGTTGAGAATATTGTATGTTTTAGTTCGAGATTCGGTTCCAGACGCTCTGATTAACTCTTCAATCTTCAAAGGCCTACCTGCAGAGTATAGGGCTGCCTCAATTCGTGCAGTTGCTATGTTTTCATCTTCTATTTTGACCAATTACCTCACATCCCTAATCAAATCTACTTTAAGAAATCTATTCTCCATTTTTGATCATTTTGTTGAATCTTGTTTTATGATGGTGATTTTGATATCGTCTTCAACTTGTTCAATGTCAATTTTTTCATCTCGTGCCAAGAACAAAATTGCAAAAAAGCATCGTATTGAATCAACCATGTCTAATTCTGAGATGATATTTTGAAGCATCCCGAATCCTTGATTGGCAATTTTTCTAATTATTAGATCCTCATATTTTCCAATAATGTTTTCAAGAGAAATGAAATATTCTTGAAAATCAGGAGGTTCAATTGGTTCTATGTCGAGTTGTCTACCTCTTCTCGACTGGGGATTTGCAATTGAACCGATTAGATTTTGTAGCAGACCTAAAAGATCATCTAACGAAACTGGATATGTAGATTCATGTCGGTAAGGAATATCGATTAATTCAATGTCAACGTCTGTTCTTTGTCTGTTTGGTTTCTTCTCCATAGCTGTTTTTTGTAAAGCAAAAATGCTCTCAACTTTCATTCTGTAGATTAATGATGATGATAGTGCTGCCATACCTGCGACTCTTAGGTCTTTTTTCTCAGCTTTTTCAAGAATTCTTTTTAATAAATTAAGAATTTCGATAAGGTCTATATCCCAAACATCTTTTTTCACAACTGAATTAGGATTAAAAAGAATACTTACTGGCTCTTGTGAAATACTATTTGGGGGACCTTCCTCATTCACAGAAGAATTGTCTTTTTATTCCATAATATCTAGGCGCTCTATTTTTTTCTCATTTCCAGTCAACTCTTATATTGTTAAGTCTGAAATTCTCATCAATGAAATCTGCTAGAATCCCTGGTCCAAACGAGCCACTAGAAATTATAGATCTTGAGACCCCTAAACCTCAAGATAATCAGGTTGTAGTTAAGGTAAAAGCAGTGGGTGTCTGTCATAGTGATTTGCACCTTTGGGAAGGTGGATATGATTTAGGTGATGGTCAATTTATGAAAGTAACTGATAGAGGTGTAAAATATCCTGTAACTCCTGGACATGAAATTGTGGGTACTGTGGAGGAGATGGGAAGTAACGTTAAAGATTATTCAAAAGGTGATGAAGTTTTAGTTTATCCTTGGATAGGATGCGGAGAATGTCCAGCATGTAAGGTAGGAAATGAAAATCTTTGTGATGCTCCAAAGTCTCTTGGGGTTTTTCAAGATGGGGGATATTCTGACTTTGCTTTAGTACCTCATTACAAATATCTTGCAAAATTATCTGGAGTTGATCCAGAGTCTGCAACATCATTGGCTTGTTCTGCTTTAACAGCTTACAATGCAATTAAAAAAGCAAACGCCAATTCTCCGGAATTTCTAGTGATTATTGGAGCAGGCGGCCTAGGACTAATGGGTGTACAAATAGCACATGCAATAACTAGTGCAAAAATCATATGTGTTGATTTGGATGATAAAAAATTAGAAACAGCAAAAGAAATGGGTGCAGACTTTGTTATAAATTCAAAAGACACAGAAACATCTCAAAAAATAATTTCAATATGTAATGAAAAAGGAGCAGAAAGTGTAGTTGACTTTGTCAATGCTCCCCCAACTGCAAAATTAGGACTATCTGTATTGAGAAAAAGAGGCAATCTTGTTTTAGTTGGGTTGTTTGGTGGTTCTTTGGAATTATCCCTGGTAACAATTCCACTAAAATCAATCACCATTCAAGGTGCATACACTGGAAATTATAATGATATGGTAGAGCTTTTAGACCTTACACGAAAGGGAATAATTAACCCAAAAATTACAAAGCGATATCAATTATCTGAAGCCAACACTGCTTTGGAGGATCTTAAAGCAAGAAAAATTATTGGACGTGCCGTTATCAATCCATAAAGTAACCTCACTCTTCTAAAATCCAACCTGTTTTAATTTGTGGTTTATCTTCTTCTTCACCCACACCTGTTGCATATCTCCACACAAAAGGTGCATCCGTACTCATTTTATTTTTAATTTTTAGTAACGATTCGATTTCAGAATTTAGATTACTATCTGCTGTTTTATGCTCTTTACAAAATTTACATTTTTGATCAAGTGTTATGGGATCTATTTCAATCAAGGGGTATGTTTTACATGCAAGAGGTCTGTCCTCATAGACATTACAGGGAAATCCTCCATGGGGTGATTTTTTACCTGTTTCTATGTCGAGAAAAGGACAAGTGTTTCCATTTTTTTCTATTCCCATCATTTGATAAGCCAAAATCTCTATTGATTCAGGATCTCTTTTTTGAGATATTCCAATTCTTGGTAAAATCGAAATGTCTAATTCCATTTTTTTTGCCAATTGTTCCATTTTTTCTTTTTCTTCTGGCAGTATCAAAACACCAATTTTCCCAAACTCTTTTCTGGGATAGTACTCTCGTTCTACACAACACTGCGAGCATTCTTCAATACATCTAAACTCCATGATTAATTTTGTCCTACTTTACATAAAATAGATTTATTGTTTTTCAGTTACTTTTTTTGAGTTTTTCAAAACCCCCACAGTTATATGGTGAAAACAGTGAAGTGTAGTATGGGAAAGCGCCAGGTAAAAAATGAGAGCGCATTAAAAGAAATTCGTATCCCTGAAGAAGGAGAACTTTTTGGTAGAGTTCTAAAAATGATGGGCGGAGAAAATGTCATGATAAAGTGTACTGACGGTCTTACCAGGCGAGGTAGAATTAGAGGGAAGTTAAAGAGACGAGTTTGGATTCGAGATAATGATATTGTAATTATTGCTCCATGGGATTTCAAAGAAAAAGAAAGGGGGGATATAGTTTGGAGATTTACAATTCCTCAAGTTCAATGGCTCAAAGATAATGACCACATCCCAAGGGATTTCTAAGATCTTCCCTTTTTGCCGCGAAAAATGAGATTTTTCTAAAAATAGTCTGATCAAATGGGTGATCATTCTTTAGACTTATCTTAATATACGGAGTATCTTGTCAGAAAAGCAAATGGAACAAGGCACAGTAAAGTGGTTCAACCGCACTAAAGGCTTTGGTTTTATCGAAAGAGAATCTGGCGATGATTTGTTTGTTCACAAAACAGACGTTGAAGGATTCATCAATGAAGGCGATAAAGTCGAGTTTGAGGTAGGCGAAGGTCAAAAAGGACCAGCTGCACAAAAAGTCAAAAAATCAGCATAGATAAGAAGTTTTTATTAATTTAAGATTTTTTCTTATTTTCTTAAACTAGCTATTTTTATTTTTTTTATATTCTATTAGTAAAAATGCAATTTTTATAAAAAATCAAATCATATCTCGCAAAAAACCTGTAAATTCATCACTTGGAACGACTGTCCTAATTTCAAGAAATCCTAGATGTTCTAATTTTTCACGTTTATCATAATATTTGTAAAGTCCTTCTTCTGTTGGGTGAATTGTTATCACATCTTGCTGCCCTGGCTCTAGTAGGTTTGATTGAATTTCTAGCCCTTCGATATACAGCCGATGATGTTTATCGCCATTGTTTACTATCGTAAGAATATAGGCAAAACTTGTTCTGCTAATCAGGTGCGGGTTTAATTCCCCTGAAATCCCCGAAATCCCCTTTAGCTGGACTTCTCCATTAACATCTTCAAAAGCAACTGTTTGCTCTACCTTTTCTTTCCAGAAAATTTCTACATGACGTACATTTCCTTGCCCGATAAATCCAATCATGGCCCCTAAGCCTATCACTCCTGCAATAATTACAATTACAATTAATTTTTTATTATTAACAATCATATTTTATTATTGATTTTATCTTATTTTAAACAAAATACGATTGTTAATGTTGAATGTACGCTTCTTAGAGTGGTTTTTATTAAAATTTTTTTAATTTGTAATGTTTTTGTAATTAATGGGGACCTATAACATTAATTGAATGCTAATAGCTAACGTGATCAAAACAAATGCGGTTGCAAATACTTTATTGTCATTCATAACGCAGCGATTTTTAATTTGCATATAAAATTTTGTTTTCCTTTAGGCATGTATCTAAAAACTACGTGTTATTCATGAAATTTATCCTATCATCGATAACGGTTTGGTATTAACTCATGGAATTTGAGAGAAATCTATTAATTAATTTTACAATTAATTTACTAAATTATTAAAAAATTTTTACTAAATTGGGTTATTCTTAAGTATAATAATCAAGAATCTATTAAAATACCAAAAATTCGTATATATAATTGAGGGGTAATCATGGTAGTATCAAATGTAGAAAGCATTTCGGAATTAACGCTAGGTGAAATGCTGTCGGATAGTTTGACAGATACGCCATGTGTTTACCTTAATCAAGAAAGAGAAGTTTGGGTTGCAACTGAGATGTGTGTTCAATATCTTGAATCAACTGTCGACTCTATTGTGATTCGAAATGATGATCTGACTCCAGTCGGTATAGTGGGTGGCTATGATCTTCTAAATAACATACGAAAAAATCCTACCCGTGATTTTCAGTATGAAAATAAAGTTAGTGAAATAATGTATGATGAATTACCAATTGTTGAGAAAGAAACAAGATTCAAGGATTTAATGGAAAAATGGAAAACTTCTAGAAGAGCTTTTGCCATCACTCCAAATGCATTTCAAGGATATTCTCCAATATCTGCAAGAAAAATGTTAGATGTTGGAATTAAATGTCAATCCAATATCTCTATTTCTTCTATGCCAAAAAAGAACATTATCACATTTGGCCTCGATGATTCTTTAGGAAAAGTAATTGATTTAATGTTTGAACATAAAACCCGTAAACTCTTGTTAGAATACTCAAACCAATTCATCAGCGATAGGATAATCCTTGAAGAAATTTCTAAATTGTTAAAGTTTAATCCTGACGTTGAAAATTTCTTGGACATTCCCGTTAGTCAAATCGAATTACAAGAGGTTACTGTTCTAAAAGAAGATGTAAATCTAAATCAAATTTGCTTGATGTTATACAGAATGGATCATCCCTATCTAATCTATAAGGACATTTCAGTTAGTCCCTGGGATGTTTGTTTGACTTTATTGTCTGATGATGTCACTCAACGTTCTGCAGAGTCAAAGAAAGCATGCCCACATTGTGGGGGGGATGTTAGTTGGCTTGTCTAGAAATGTCCTTATGTGATTTACAAGAACTGGATAGTATCTCCTTGGGATATATGTAATGCTCTACTTAACAAAGGAATTACAGATTATCCTGCGTAATTGTAAAAATAGTATACAACTTTCAAAAAAATTTAATTAAAAAAACTATTTTTTGAGACTATCTCTTAATACTGTATTTAACACATTTGAGAAGCTAACTGAACTTGTTGTACTTTGAATCATTTTAGCTTGCATCAATCTCATTTTTTTGTCCAAGTCATTGTCAAGCATTATTGTTACTCGTTTACTCATGTTATGAACATCATTTTTTATAATATAAGATTTTATGTTAATTCCCATTTTTGGGAAA
>JAUWQG010000149.1 GCA_030611185.1 Nitrososphaerota archaeon | reverse complement strand
TTACATCAAGAATAAAAAACTCTGTTTTTAGGTTGTAATTTTATCTAGCTGATTTGCTTCTTTAGCATTTTTAATTTCACGTGCTATTCTTTTACCCATACTCATAGGCTCATTATACAATAAAGAATAGTATGGAGATCCATCCATGTAGATATTGGTCCCTGCTACGATACGAGCTGAAAATTCAAAGGATGTAAATTTAGCATTTTCATCATATACGCCCTCAATACAAAATGGTCCATTCATGCCAGGTGCCACCCTTTTCTTTGCAGCTTCTACAAAATTATCCCCCATTGTGTAAACTTCGTCTAAAAGTGATTCTCTTAAAACTAAAGGACTATTTCCTATCACGTTAAAGGAAGGGACTTTTTTATTTTTTAGTTGTTGTTCTGATGGGATTCTTGCTAATCCTTCTATATCTGATTCATGTCTTTGGTCCGCTCCAAAAAATTCTAATTCTTCTTTAAGAGGAGAATAAAAAAATTGTAAATATGCTAAAACACCTGCAGCATATTCTTGAATGTAAAGAGATTCATCTTTGGAAATTATTCCTTGTAAAATCAATTCGTTTCTTTTTGTATTGTAATCCTCTTCGCTTGTTGCCATAAAGTACCCTTTTCCTCCTGCAGCTCCTTGTCTTTTTACAATTACAAGATTTGAAATCTCATTAGGGTTTAACACTGGTCTTGGCATTGGGAGGTTTGCTTCTCTCATCAACTGCTCTTTCTTTTCTCTGTCTGCTTCCCATCGTAGTATCCATTTATTTCCAAAAATTGGAGTCTTTATTGATTCAATTTGCTCAGAACTCATTTGGGCAATCAAAGTCCCGTGGGGAATTAAAACAGAATCATTTTGTTCTAGTGTCTGTTGGCATTTTTGGTCTAGAACCTCAACAAACGAATCTACTAAAATTAATTCATCAATAAATGGAAATCTCTTGTAAAGTTTTTCTCTTTTCTTCTCACAAACAAGTATTGTCTTAATGCCCTCATCTTTTGCTCCCTTCAAAACTTGTAAAGCACAATGTGAACCTAATGTTGCAATCGCTGTCAATGTGTATATTTTCTTGGACTTTCGACTTTATGAACTATGTGCGGATGAAACATATTCAAAAACCTCATCAATTAACTCTGGACTCAACTCTGATTTGATTTCCTCAGGAATGACCTTTAAGACAAAATCAAACATAGTAGTATTTTCTGGCAACTTACCCTGTTCTTGATATATCGAATAAACTGCAATTCCATTTGAAATTAAAGCAATGGTTTTTTCTTTATTGGTTAAGGCCATGTTTTCTATGAAATAACTTTCTAATTTATCTTAGTCTACAAAATATTTAGACTGATAGGCTGGGTCTGGATGTGAAATATTGATTGTTTTGCGGGTTCTATTTTGAAAATCTGAAAATTAATTGGCTCAGAGTGTTCTTTTACTTCCTCATGAAGTGATGCTTCCCATGCATGATATCCCACATATGCTCCTGTGATAATGAGGGTTGCAATTACTAGTCCTGTTAAAATACCCAACTTGATTTCTTGTCAACTTAATTGTAATGATAAATGTTTTGGAGGAAAATTAATTACACCATGAAATAGCCAAATTAGTTAAATTATGATAGAAACTGAGCTTGGGAGTTTACGTAGATCTCACTATTCTGATGAATTGAATCCTTCTTTGGATGGATCTGAAGTAACCATTATGGGTTGGGTATTGACAGTTAGGGGTCATGGCAACATTAGTTTTGTAACCCTTCAGGACAAAAATGGTAGTATTTCAATTGTGGCAAAAAAAGGAGATTGTCCTGATGAAGTACGTGAAAAACTATCTACCCTCAAAGCACATTCTTCTATTGCTATAACGGGCAAAGTAAAGTCATCTGAAAAGTCTCCAAATGGATTTGAGATAATCCCCTCTGAGGTTAGGGTGTTCTCTGAAGTCCAGAAAATTCCTCCATTTGAACCACAGGCAAAAACTGTAAAAAATATTGATACAAGATTAGAAGTTAGACCCATTGATTTGAGAAGACAGACATTACAAAATATCTTTAAAGTAAGAAGCCAGGTTTTGGCCTCCATAAGAAATTATTTTAACGAACAAAATTTCTTGGAAATTAACACTCCAAAAATAATTGCTACAGCAACTGAAGGTGGAGCTGCATTGTTTCCAATTTTTTATTATAATAAAGAAGCATTTTTAGCTCAAAGCCCGCAATTGTACAAAGAACAACTTACGATGAGTTTTGAAAAAGTGTTTGAAATTGCACCTATCTTTAGAGCAGAACCATCTAGAACAAATCGGCATTTAGCTGAAGCAATATCCATTGATTTGGAAGAGGCGTTTGTAGATTACAATGATGTCATGAATAGAATTGAGGAAATAATCAAAATATCTGTAAATACGGCTCATGATTTTGCCAAAGATAATCCTGATAACGAATTTATCATTCCGCAAATTCCTGAAAACATACCGAGATATTCTTATGATGACTTGGTAGATAAAATGCAAAAAGCAGGTGCAAAGACTGAATGGGGTGATGATCTATACCCATCTAATCTTAAAAAAATCGGACTAGATGGTTTTTACTTTATCACGGATTGGCCAATGGGTCCAAAACCGTTTTACGTCAAAGAAAGTAAATCCAATCCAAAAATTTCAGAATCATTTGATTTGATGTTTGGGGATCTGGAACTCTCATCAGGAAGCACAAGAATTGAAAAACGAGATGAACTTGAGGAGAGAATGAAAAACAAAGGGATGAAAACTGATGCCTTTGATTATCATCTCGGCGCTTTTGATTATGGTGTGCCACCACATGCTGGTTGTGGTATAGGCCTTGAGAGGCTAATCATGGCCCTTACAGGCACAGAAAATATTCGTGACGTGACATTTTATCCAAGAGACGTCGATAGATTAACTCCTTAATCTCGCAAGCA
>JAUWQG010000020.1 GCA_030611185.1 Nitrososphaerota archaeon | reverse complement strand
CCTCCAAAGGATGGAATTCCTTCAATTGATGATCCAAAATTTGCTGAAGTCCAAGGTTCTGCGTTTGTATCAGACTCTGATGTCGTGATTGGTCTGGAGATTAACGGTGATGTTAGGGCATATCCGCTTTTTATTTTGGTATGGCATGAGATTGTAAATGATAGAGTAGGTGATATTCCTGTTGCAGTAACATACTGTCCTTTGTGTTATACCAATCAGGTCTTTGAGCGAATCATTGATGGAAATGAAGTTGAATTTGGAACTTCTGGAAAATTATACAACAGCAATTTACTAATGTATGATAGATGGACTGAATCCTATTGGAGTCAGGGGCTTGGACTTGCTGTCACTGGTGAATTAACTGGAATGCAATTAAAGACAATTCCATTTGATGTAATTACTTGGGGTGATTGGAAGAAACTTCATCCTGATACATTGGTATTAACTACTGATACTGGACATCTTCGCTCATATGCCACAGACCCTTATGGGGATTACTATACTGATCCTCGAATAATTTTTCCAATAGATAATCAAGATGACAGAATGCATCCTAAAGAAATTATTTTGGGATTTCATGAAGATGGCATCTACAAAGCTTACAAACAAAACGATGTCGAGCTTCATAATGTCATCAATGATGATATTGGCGAGACGTCATTGATGCTGGTATCCAAATTTGAGCAAAACTCTAGAGCCTTTGATAGAAATCTAAATGGCGAGGTTTTAGAATTTGAGTTTACTGATGAAAAAATTCTAGACACCAAAACAAAATCAGAGTGGAACTATGACGGTGTTGCAATTTCAGGATCACTTGAGGGGAGTGAGTTAATTCGAAAGTCAATTGAGCCTGGGTTTTGGTTTGAATGGGCTGCTTTTCATCCTGATACTGAGGTGTGGTGATTATGAATCCAATCCAGAAATCCATTCTAGTTGGAATTCTAACTATTGTGATTTATTTGACTGTGGTAGTTGTCACTACTCCTGCATTAGGTCCACTTGATGCAATCAATGCTGCCTTCCAACTAAATGCAATTGTAATTGTTGGAATGGGTGTAGGTGTTGGAATGCAAATTTTTCTATCGGAAAAAAGCAAACTGCTTGGCTGCAAGCTAAATGTAAAGAAAAAAGCATTTGGTGGAAGCTCTGGTAGTACAGCTGCTACCTCGTTTTTCTCCTTTTTCTCACTCGTCCCCCTGGGGTGTTGTGGTTGGTGGCTCTATGCGTTATCTTTACTTCCAAGTGTTGTCGGGACTGGTGTTTCTGCAGTACTAATTGAGCATAGTCAAACTCTGGCATACTTGGGCCTTGCAATAATTTTTGGATTCAATGGTTTGACTGCATACAAGTTAAGAAAAGAAAAACGTGCTCAAAAACTTGAAAATTTTAAATAATTTTGTATTTGTTATGTCTATCTTAATATCACAAGTGTAAGTGAAACCTATCATGGAACTTCTTGAAGATAAGGTCAGTGTTTGGATTCAAAGTGCTCAGTTTGTTAAGGCCAAACCTGGTGTGTATGTTCTTTACGATAAAAATTCAGATGCAATTTACATTGGAGCAAGTGAAAATCTTCAGCAAACATTTGAAAAGTATGTGAACGAAGACTTTGAGAATAACGCTTGTAAACAAAAGACCCGTTCCTATCAAAGAATATTTGTTGAAAATCCACAAGAGAGACAAAAACAGATGTTAGAGGATTATGAGAAGGAACATGGAAAGATTCCAAGTTGTAATGCTGAGTCTGATTAAACATTAGATTTTGTGAAACTTGGGAACTAATTTTATAAATTTATTTTTTCATTTTTCTAATTATTTTCTTTACTTGCCTATATCCTAAAACTGCAGGTATGCACATTGGGCATCCAACTTGAGAAAGCGAGCAGCAACAAAGACAATTACATTTTCCTTTTTCATGGTTACATTCTTGGCAACTCATAGCGTTTACTCCTAGGTTTTGATCTTAATCTAGTTTTACAGCACTTGCATACGTATTCTTCAGTATGGAAAAACAATGCACAAAGAGAACACCACTTTTGTCCTGAAAGATATCTAAGATTATTTGACATTCCTTGAGGTTTTAGTCGTTCACATAATCCAGTACATGTTTGTGCCAATAAAGTAAGGAATGAAAAAATCTATTTAAGATAATTTCCAAATTGAAAATTATTCTGTAACCTCAACTATTGCATCAATTTCAGTCATTGAATTTAATGGCAAGTTTGCAACCCCTACTGCAATTCTAGAGTGTATCCCTTTTTCTCCGAAAATCTCATGGAGCAAGTCTGATGCTGCATTGATTACTTTTGGATGCTGTGAAAATTCTGGATCAGAATTTACAAATCCTGAGAGTCTAACAATTTTTGAAACTTTTTCAAAATCTCCAAGTTCTCTTTTTAGCTGTGCTAAAATGTTAATGGCACAAGTTTTGGCTGATTTTTGAGCAGTCTCTAGATTCTCATCTGTAACTTTTCCAGTGTATAGTAACTTTCCATCAACCATTGGAATCTGGCCTGAAATAAACAACAAATTTCCAGTTTTAACCACTGCAACATAAGACCCTGCAGGAGTTGGAGGGCTTGGGAGTTTTATTCCAAGTGATTCTATTTTTTCTTCAATCAAGTGTTTTGTGACTATTTCTTAGCTGATTTTAGTTTTTAGATATTTTGATGTGGGTTTTCTCTCCCTTGCTAGAGTTATTTTGGAAAACCATTCTTGTCTTGTAGCCTTTTTTCTGCAGATATCCGTCTAAAACAGAGACCCAAGGTAAGGAGTGTCCGCTGTTTAATTTTGATTCTACTGTAATATTTTTTGAATTTGCATCAAAATTGACGTGACCTGAGCACATGATTTGCATTGCAGCATCCATCATCTCAATTACATCATCTAAGGATTTTGATTTCAAGTTAATTCCATTTTTCTCTAAAAGTTTTATCATGTCTATATCGGTTTTTTTGGAGACAATTGCAATGTTCAAAATATGACTAAGGCCATTTTCATTTATTATTTTGATAATCTTGTAAGTCTCTTGAGCCTCTAATTTAGTCATGTCTGCAAGACATTCAGTCTTTATTGCACCTTTCCAAATATTTGAAAATAATTTACTTTGATTACTACATAAAATTTCAGTTGATGAAAAATTCGCTCCTTTACCATTCTCATTACTAACTATCAAAAGTTCAGTCTCATCAAAAATAAAACAATTCTGAACAATATCTGATGCTCTAATTTTTATTCCATTAGGAATTGACCTGTATGCTTCTGAGCCAATATGTGATGTAGGAATTATCAATTTTACATCGAGATTTCTTCTAGTAACTGAGAGTAACTGTTCCTTACAATCAGATAATAATCCTAATCCCCACTGATCAACTGCAATTTGAATTGAATTTTTAGAGCCATCAATCATTGTTTTTAATTGGTTTAGAACATTGTTTGCAGCAATCTGAAAGTATCTCTTTTCCTCCGATCCTAGTGATTTTCTGCTTTCCTCGCTTGCTTTTTTTAGCTTGGAAACTAGAGTATTCATTGCATTTACCTTGTTAATCTGCTCGTGGATTATAGGATCAAATGCATCTTCAGGTGCTATGGCTGTACACATAATTGGTTTGCTTTTGGAAATAATTGCGAGTTTTTTATTTTCTAGTTTTAACAGAATTGGATATACTTTAGTTCTTGGAAGGTCTGAATAATAGGCAAGCTCACTTGCAGAAATAGTGCCCTTTGATATGAGAGTGACATAAGCTTGTGCTTCGTATTTACTTAGGCCAAACTCTTCTAAACTTACAGTTAATGCATGTTCGTTTACCATGAATATACTTGACAAACCCTTAGGTAAAATCGAGAGCTAAATTCCTTTACACAAATACTCAAAAAAAATCAAAATTGTATCTGCAGTCTAATGTGACTATGGTTAATGATTAATCTGTGACAAGTCCCTCAAATACAAATTTTAGATAATTTAGATGGCATGAAGGGGCAATACAGTTTATCGATGGAATCTGTAAATATTTCACAAACAAGAACCATTGTTCCTAGACTTCACTATTCAAACAGTCTGCTTGCCAAAATTATAGATGTTTTAAAACATAAAAAATCTAAAGCAAAAAAATCAAATCAAATTCTACTTACAGAATATGAAGACCAAGACCCAACATGCACCAAAGCAATTGATTTGGAGAGAACAGTTTCTTTTTCCATAGAAATTCTATATTACATACAAAAAAGAATTGATGGTGTTTCTCGAATTGATGAGATCCCAAA
Source organism: Nitrososphaerota archaeon (assembly GCA_030611185.1). GTDB lineage: Archaea > Thermoproteota > Nitrososphaeria > Nitrososphaerales > Nitrosopumilaceae > Nitrosomaritimum. Next base: position 6,889 of record JAUWQG010000020.1, on the reverse strand, counting down.
AATTTTCCCATCATTGGTACCGATGATTAGAACAATTAGTGCTCAACTAGTTGATATTCATCCTGAATCCAGTCAACATCTTTCTGAATTATCAGTTCATTTGGGAAGCATTGTATTGGATTCGGCCACAATTACAACTGCTCAATTTGACTTTAGTCAATCAAATGTAGAATCATCATTAATGCTAGATGAAGTAAAATTGATGGTAGACTCTAAAATAAATAAGCAGTATCCTCATCTTGATTTTTTTTGAATCCCAAACACTTGACTTTTCTTAAATCCGGTCGAAATCTTTCCAAAGACCTAACATTTATCAAAAATGTTTCTGGGAAAATCGACAAAAAACTATCTCAATCACCCACATCAGTTGATTCTAAAATTGATAAATTATCTGTTGAAGAACTTCAGGATCTGAGTAAAATAGTTGGCCTTGCAGATTTTATGATTTGTAAATATGAGGATAAAAAAGAAGCAAAGGAGATTTTGGAGAATTTTGTTTCTATAATACGTGATTCTGCAGAATCAATTGAAGAAATTGATGATGAAGTATCTGAATTAATAATTTCTTCAGAAGATTCTATCAATAAAATTAAAGAAATACATGCCAATGTTTCTGAAAAATATGACTTTAAAAAATCAGATGCTGACATTCCTGAAGATGACTGGGAAAATAGTTCAAATAATTTAACCAAAATCGCGATAGAGATTAACTCCCACGAATACCAACAAAATTCTAAAGATGAGGATAGACAGGTAATTTAGATGAGTTTAGCTCCCCAAGAATTAGAAAACAATGCAAGCAAGTATGCTTCTGAGGCAATCAAGTTTGATTCTCAGGGTGCACGAGGAATGGCAATTGCCAATTATCAAAAAGCAATAGACTCTCTAGTAAAATTACTACAGTTGTATCCTTCCAGTAAACTTAATGCTTTGTACAAAGAAAGATGTAATTCTTATCATAGTAGAATCAACGCATTACAAGAATCTCATGGTGTGGAGCCTGCAGTTGACCCAAAGGCATCGCCTGAGGACCAAAAGAAATCAGTTGAGAGACAAGACGATGAAAATGATTTTGAAGAATTAGTAATGAAAGAAAAACCCAATGTCAGTTGGACTGAAGTTGTTGGATTAGAAGATGCAAAAAGTGCATTGCGTGAGTCTATAATTTATCCTACTAAAAGACCGGACTTGTTTCCATTGGGTTGGCCTAAAGGAATGCTTCTTTATGGTCCACCTGGAACCGGAAAAACCATGTTGGCAGCAGCTACTGCAAGTGAAATGGATGGTTATTTCATTAATGTTGATGCATCATCAATGATGAGCAAATGGTTGGGAGAGGCAGAAAAAAATGTATCAAAATTATTTAGAATGGCTAGAAAATATGCTGAAAAAGAAGGCAAGCCTGTAATTTTATTTGTCGATGAAGTTGATTCTCTGTTAGGTTCTAGAAATAGCGAAGTAGGTGGAGAAGTAAGAACAAAAAATCAATTTTTAACTGAAATGGATGGAGTCAATGGAAAAGGAAAAGATTTGATGTTGTATATAATTGGCGCTACCAATAAACCTTGGAGTCTTGATTGGCCTTTCTTAAGAAGATTCCAAAAAAGGATCTATGTCTCACTTCCATCTCAAGAAGCAAGAGAAAGTTTGTTCAAACAGTATACTGCTGAGCTTACTATGAGTCCTAGAGTAAACTCCTCAGAATTAGCAGAAATGTTTGATGGTTATAGTGCAAGTGATATCAAAGATGTATGTCAGGCAGCACATCTTAAAACGGTTCATGAATTATTTGACTCTTCTGATTATCACGAACCAATAGAAGGTGAAAACCCACAAAAACCAAGAATCCTTACCACTGCAGACTTTCGAACAATAATGTCTAGAAGAAAACCAAGTGTTTCCACCGAAATGATTCGTGCATATCACAAATGGAGTGAAGAGTTCCGAGCACTCTAATCCAAGGCTACGTATTCTAATTGTTAAAATAACAATTTGTAATTGCGATCAAAATTTTTACTTCATTTTCCTCACAAAATTTAAATTCCGAATCAGAAACATTTGACGAGGGTCACAATAACTACCAAGAAATCAAGTCACGCCAATAAATTTGGGAAGCTTATTTTCGATGATGGTACTGTTCTTGAAGGGGCAGGATTTGGTTATTCTACTACTGTTTTTGGCGAAATTGTCTTTAATACTGGTATGGTTGGTTATCCTGAAACTCTCACCGATCCATCATACAGCGGTCAAATTCTAACACTTACCTATCCTCTTATTGGAAATTATGGCGTTCCTGACCCTTCAATAAAAGACAAAGATGGTATCTCAAAATTCTTTGAATCTGAGAAAATCCAAATTCGCGGACTCGTTGTTCATGAGTTATCCCTTACTGCTAGTCATTGGAATCTTTCAATGACTCTAGATGAATGGATGTATAACGAAAAAATCCCTGGAATATCTGGAATTGATACGAGGGCATTGACAAAAAAACTTAGAGATGGAGGGGTGATGATGGCAGCTTTGGTTGTATCTGATAGTGAAATTGACGTTGAGAAAATAAAAAAACAACTTGAATCTGCTCCAAAATACAATGATGAAAAATTTATGGATACCGTTTCAACTACACAAGAAGAAGTGTATGGCTCTGAAGAAAAAACTGTAGTTGTAGTGGATACTGGTGCTAAAAATGCAATTTTAAGAAATCTAAGAAATCTAGGTTACAAAGTAATAAAATTACCATGGAATGCATCTTTTGAAAAAATCAAATCATACAATCCAAAAGGAGTAGTAATTAGTAATGGCCCTGGGGATCCACAAAATTGTCCAGATACAATACAGACTGCAAAAAAACTAATTGAAAATAATATTCCAACACTGGGAATTTGTTTGGGGGCTCAGATTATTGGACTAGCAGGAAACACTGAAACTTACAAACTAAAGTATGGTCATCGAGGTCAAAACAAACCTTGTATAAATTTAGAAAATAATCAAATCTATGTCACGAGTCAAAATCACGGGTATGGTATTAATCCTGATTCTCTAAATGATTCAGAATTTAATTTATGGTTTAAAAATGCAGATGATAAAACAGTCGAAGGAATAAAACACAAAACACAAAATTGTATTGCCGTTCAGTTTCATCCAGAAGCTGCTCCTGGTCCATATGATTGTAAATTCATCTTTGAAGAACTCGGTAACCTAATGGGGGAGGAAAAAGCTGCCAAAAAATGAAGGGCTAAACAAAATTCTTGTACTTGGAAGTGGGGCAATAAAAATCGGAGAAGCCGGCGAGAGTCGCTAACACGACCGTCAATTTGACTACTCCGGAAGCCAATGCCTCAAAGCAATACGTGAAGATGGACTGAAGAGCATCTTAATCAATCCAAACGTTGCAACAATCCAGACAGATACTAGATTTGCAGATAAAGTGTATCTTCTTCCTGTAACTCCAGAGTACGTAGAATCTATTGTTGAAAAAGAAAGGCCTGATGGAATTATGCTTGCATATGGAGGTCAAACTGCTCTAAATTGTGGGGTAAATCTAGATGAAGCAGGAATTCTGTCAAAATACGGGGTTAAAGTTCTTGGTACCCAAATTCCGGGAATCAAAAAATCAGAGGATAGACAACTCTTCAAGGATTCTATGAATCAGTGCGGTGTCCCTGTTCTCAAAAGCGGAACCGTGACAAACTTTGATGATGCTAAAAAAACAGCAGAAGAATTAGGATATCCTGTAATAATTAGAGTTGCCTATACTTTGGGTGGACGAGGTGGCGGTGTTGCCTATAATGAAATTGAATTACATGAAATTGTAGAGCGAGGCTTGAAGGCAAGTCTTGTTGGCCAAGTTTTAATTGAAGAGTACATTGGACATTGGAAGCAAATTGAATATGAGGTAATGCAAGACTATGATGGAAACAATATCATAGTTTGTAATATGGAAAATGTTCTTGCTATGAAAGTCCATACTGGTGATAATATTGTAGTTGCACCTTCTCAAACAATTGATAACCATGAATATCACATGCTACGCTCGGCAGGATTACGTGCAACGAAACATGTTGGGATAGTTGGAGAATGTAATATTCAGTATGCGTTGGAGCCAAACTCTGATAGATATGCTGCAATTGAAATTAATCCTAGATTATCAAGATCATCTGCACTTGCCAGTAAAGCAACTGGATATCCGCTTGCATACATGTCTGCAAAGATTGGGTTAGGGTATAATTTATCAGAACTTGTTAATAAAATTACAAAAAGTACAACTGCATGTTTTGAACCTTCTCTTGATTATATTGTATGCAAACATCCAAGATGGGACTTTTCAAAATTTGAATTGGTAAATAGAAAACTTGGACCTACAATGAAGTCAGTTGGAGAAGTAATGGCAATTGGTAGAACGTTTGAAGAATCTTTTCAAAAATCAATTCGAATGTTGGATATTGGAAAGGATGGGCTTGTTTTGAATCGAACAAATGGACAAACCTTCAGTGAGGAAGAACTGGAAAACAAACTATCTCATCCAGATGATCAAGTTTTGTACTATGTAGCCGCAGCTCTCAAAGCAGGCTTTTCTGTAGAGCGAATCAACAATCTTTCTGCAATAGATCCTTGGTTTATTGAAAAAATCAAAAACATTGTCCAAATCGAAGAAAAAATAACAAAAGAAGAATTAGGAAAATCTTTACTTTGGGAGGCAAAAAAGATGGGGTTCTCAGATAAGCAAATTGCGCGTGCTAAAGGCAAAACTCCTGATGATATTCGTAATTTGCGCAAAGAAAATGGCGTTTTACCTGTCGTAAAGCAAATTGATAGTCTTGCTGCTGAATGGCCTGCAGTAACAAACTACCTCTATTTGACATATGGGGGAGACTCTCATGACGTCAAAATCAATCCTGATGAAAAAGGAATAGTAGTTCTTGGGGCGGGTCCTTATAGAATTGGAAGTAGCGTGGAATTTGACTGGGGTACAGTCAACATGGTTTGGGGACTGCAAGAAAATGGTGAAAAAAATATCTCCGTTGTAAACTGTAATCCTGAAACTGTTTCAACTGATTATGATATTTGTACAAGATTATATTTTGAGGAATTAACTCAAGAAAGAATCTTAGATATCACAGAATTTGAAAATCCTAAGGGCGTGATTACTTGTGTGGGAGGACAGACTGCAAATAATCTTACACCTGGATTATCAGAGCATGGTGTAAATATTTTGGGAACAAGTGCACATGATGTAGATAAAGCTGAAGACCGTTCAAAATTTAGCGCAGAATTAGATAAACTTCACATTCAACAACCTCGTTGGCAGGCATTCTCAAATCTTAGTGAGGCAAAAAGCTTTGCACAAGAAGTTGAGTACCCTGTAATTGTTAGGCCTTCATATGTATTGTCTGGGGCTGCAATGAAAGTAGTGTGGTCTCAAGAAGAATTAAAAACATATGTCAAAGAAGCAACTGATGTTTCTCCAGATCATCCTGTGGTCATCTCAAAGTTTATGCTAAACTCACTTGAGGTCGATGTCGATGGAGTAAGCAATGGCAAAGAAGTCATAATTGGTGCAATAGTAGAGCACATTGACAGTGCTGGTGTTCACTCTGGTGATGCAATGATGTGTATTCCTCCGTGGCGTCTAAACAATAAAACTATAGAAACAATTACCGAATACACCACAAAAATTGCAACCACATTCAATGTTAAAGGTCCATTTAATTTGCAATTTCTAGTTCATGATAACCATGTCTATGTGATAGAACTCAACATCAGGGCATCTAGGTCTATGCCGTTTGTCTCAAAACTTGTAAAGACAAATCTCATCTCATTGGCCGCAAAGGCAATTTTAGATAAACCACTACCTGATATTCCAAAAAACAAATGGCAAAAAATCCACAATTATGGTATCAAAGTACCGCAGTTTTCATTTATGCAATTAGAAGGTGCAGATATAGCCCTAGGCGTGGAGATGCAGTCAACAGGAGAGGCTGCCTGCTTTGGAAGCAGCTTTTATGATGCATTGGCAAAAGGTCTGACCTCGGTTGGATACAATTTACCTAAAACAGGTGCAGCTTTGGTGACTGTTGGCGGTGCACAAAATAAAGAAAAACTACTCCAGTCAATTGCCCTTCTAAAAAATCTTGGATTTAAAATATTTGCAACAGAACACACTGCAGAATTTTTTGAGGAAAAAATTGGTGAAATCGAAGTTGTTCATAAAATTTCAGAACCAGAAAGAAAACAAAAGATTGCAGATTTACTTTATTAGAGAAAAATAGATTTCATCATTAATATTCCTAGTACCTCAACACTTGAAAAATATGTTGGAATGCTGGATGATGAATATCAGATTAGAAGAAAATCCCTAGAGCTGGGAGTTCCAGTACTAACGACAATAGAGCTTGCAGACTCTTTTGTAAAAACACTGGAATGGTTAAAAAACAACAAGACTACGATTGAGCCTATTGAGCCTTATGATCCCTTTTGATCATAGCACTTGATTCAAAATTGTTTCATCTCCAATAATTATACCATCAAGTGTAACTATTCTGGCTGATGATATTTTTTTTAGTTTTTCAATAATAGGTGATATTGATTTTTTGTATTTTTTCTTGTTTGTTGCATAAAAATACTTGTTAAATGATGGAACAATAATAATTTCAATCTCTCCTGATTGACTGGGGAAAATTTGTCCCTTGTCTGCTTTAATTGAAATCCATACTCGTTGCCCATTAACTATGGACTCTTCTTGGAAAAATACTGGATGCATATGGCCCATAATGATTTTTTTAACATGTGCAAAATTCTCAGAGGGCATTGTATGTCCATGTGTAAACAAAATATTATCCGCTACCATCCCAGATGAACTAATTAAAGAAACCTCTTCTGGAACAAGTCG
>JAUWQG010000130.1 GCA_030611185.1 Nitrososphaerota archaeon | reverse complement strand
ATAAAGGAAAACCAAATTCTGAATTAATTAACAGGTATTATGCAGATTTAGACGCAAAAAATCTTAGACCAAATACTAAAGCTACTGCAATTCAAATTGGTCGACCTGCAAATATTTTGAAAGGGTTACGTGCATTAGAATTTACAAATGGAGTGGTAACAACGGTGACTGATTCTGAAATGCTAGATGGCATGTCAGTTGTAGGTCTTAATGGATTTGACTGTGAGATGGCCTCAGGGGCATCAGTAGTTGGAATTAAAAAATTACAGGAAGAAGAGATTATTAAAAAAGATGATGTGGTTGTAGGAATTTTAACAGGAAGACAAAAAGATGCAATGCTTCCAGTTGACTATCACAATAATCCACAAAACAAATTTGCCATACCTCCAAAAATTTAGCCTCAAAACAATATTTTATTTTACTAGTTTTAAAATTACATCTTAAGCCTTAATAATGTGTTTTACAAAAAGATACTAACCAAGAGATGGTGTATAAAAAATAAAATGAATGGCCGATGTAGTTGTTCTAAAAAGATTTTTCGGAGGAAAACATGGTAGAGTTTTGGGTCGAAGTACTAGTTCTATCTGTACTTATTGGATTATCGGGATTTTTTAGTGGTTTAGAAGTTGCCCTAGTAGGAATAAGAAAATCCAAAGTAATTCAATTGCTAAATGAGGGTGCAAAAGGCTCAAAGGCACTACACAAACTCAAAACTAATCCTAGCTGGATGATGTCAAGTGTAAATCTTGGAAATAATTTGGTAAATGTAGGTGCATCTGCATTGGCAACAACCGTATCTATGCGACTTTTCGGAGATGATGGATTGGGAATTGCCATTGGAATTATGACCTTTTTAATTCTCGTGTTTGGTGAAATTACTCCTAAAACATATTGCAACGCAAATTCAACCAAGATTGCACTAAGATATGCTCCAGTGCTATTAGCATTTAGCTATGTGTTTTATCCAATTGTAAAATTTTTTGAAATTATTACAAAGGGGGTAGTAAGAATAACAGGAAGCAGCTACATCCCGCCTCCAATAACAGAAGAGGAAATCAAGGGGGTGATTGATCAAGGATTAGCAGAAAAGGCCTTAGAAAAAGATGAAATGGAGTTAGTTCATGGTGCCTTGAAATTTGATGATACTGTAATCCGTTCTGTCATGACACCCAGAACAAAGATGTTTACTCTAAATGCTAAAACTATACTTTTTGAAGCCTTGCATGAAATTAATCAGAATGGATATTCTAGAATTCCAATTTATGGAGCAAGTCAAGACGACATAGTTGGATTTGTTCACGTAAGAGATGTCCTAAAGGAACTAGAAAATGATAACAAAATGAAACGTTTAGAACAAATATCAAGAAAGCCAGTATTTGCATCTCAGGAAAAAATGGTTAGTGCCTTATTAAAAGAAATGAAGGGAAGAAAGACACACATGGCCATTGTAGTAGATGAACATGGTGGAGTAGAAGGTCTAGTTACTTTGGAGGACTTGATTGAAGAGATAGTAGGGGAAATCGAGGATGAAAGCGACCTTGTAAAACCAATTGGATATGAAAGAGTTGATCAAGATACCATCATAACCAACGGAGATATTGAGATTGATACAATCAATGAAATTTTTAAGACTCAGATTCCAGAAGGAGATGATTATGCTTCAATAAGCGGGCTACTCCATGAAAAATTACAAGACATACCACAAGCCGGAGATAAAATTGAAGTCGAGGATCTAAGGATAGTTGTAGAAAAAGTCCTCAAAAACGTTCCTCAAAAAATTCGCATTGAGAAAATAAATCCCTAACCTTCTTTTGCAAAATGTTCTTCTAGTTTTTGCTTTTTTTCTTTCATATGAAATATAGACTCTGTATGTGAAAATGCTTCTTGGTATGATTTACCAAATAACATAGATTGCATTAACATATGGTTTTCTGGAATTACAATTCCTGTCTGGTCATCAGAGTACATGATTTGAACAGTATCTCCAATTGAGACTGTCATGTTTGCATGGATGTGAATCATGTTTGTATCTGTAAAGTTAAACCCCATAGTACTAGCATAATCTCTTACATCTTTTGTTCCCTTGGCAGTCCACAATGTTGCTACTCCAAATTCATTGGTAAAAATATCGTGAATCTCAGAAGGATTTGGTGCTGTATCTTTAAAACGAACATCCATAATGTGTAGGTGCATCTGTCTTGTGGGAACTTTAATCGCTCTGACAAATAATGGAGAATCTTTTCCAAAATATGTTTTTACATCTTCGCCATGATGAGGTTTTTCTGTCATTTCAATAGTGTCAGTTATTTTTTTTTCTGTTTGTTCAATATCAGCCCATCTTCTAACGAGTGTAACATCAAATCTAATTATACTATCACCAAATTTTTCTCTTAGAGGTTCTAGAATTCTCCCCATACCAGTAACATTACAACTGCCTTGCATAACATGTCTTTTATCCCTTGAGAGATCATAATTTGCACGAGAATTAAATAACAAATCAGATACAGCTTGATCACCAGTAGTAGTTTCACCACCTTGATAAATTGCAAGCAAATTTTTTGGCTCGTAAAGATTTTTTTTATTTCTATATCCATATCCTTCAGGTGATGCATCGATTACTAAATCGCAATCATCCAATGCAGATTCTATGGAGCCAGAAATTTCATAGTTTTTAAAATCAGGTATTTTTCTTTCAGGAACATAAACACTCAATCCCTTAGAAATTGCTTGATTTACTTTATCATCTGGAGAATATTTTCCCACACCAATCACAGAGATTTCAGGATCATCTTTTAGAAATGCAGTAATTCTGCCACCAATTGAACCATACCCATTAATGAAAACCTTTTTCATGTTTTTGGTAAAATAGGACGGGTTTATTTAGATTTTAGATTTAAACTAGTTTTTGGAAAAAATGAGAATCTATTCTTCTTTTTGGTCTTTCTTTGAAATTATTTTATGGGAAGGATGAGAATTACCAACTAATAAAATTATGAAAGTAACTAAATAAGATAATTATAAATTGTAACAAAAAAATAATTACAATTTTTCACACTTTTATTGAGCCTGAGCCTGACAAATTTAATGACTAAAAATAACAACTACAAAAATACGATTTTAACATCAATGATTGCACTGACACTACTGACATCAGTAATTGCTGTAGGAGGCATCCAGAATGCCTATGCAGGAGCCATCGAAGAATTGAACTGTTCTGTATTACCTGAAACTGTTGACAGAACACTTGCGGCAGGAGAATGGACCGACTTATCAAAAGTCATAGAATGTAGCCTGGATGTACCTTTCTTTGTTGATATTCAGTCTTTTGATGTAGCAAAC
>JAUWQG010000097.1 GCA_030611185.1 Nitrososphaerota archaeon | reverse complement strand
ACCGAATTTATAATTTTAGAAATGGGAATATTGGTGTTAATTGCAACAATTCTTTTCATTGTTGCTACAAAGCTTCTTACAAAATTGGATTTTTAAAATAAGTTTGAGTAGCCCGGCCCAGACTCGAACTGGGGTCAAGGGCTTCAAAGGCCCCTATGCTTGACCGCTACACTACCGGGCTTCTAAAATCCAGCAGACTAGTTCCCTTAATGAACTTTTTATTATCTTTATTTTCTCAAAGAAAAATTCTTTTAGAATTCTTAAATTTTTTCAAGTAATTATTAATTGAATTCTTTATTTTGTTTTAATTTTTTTCGATCTTTTTCAAATTCATCAGAAAATGATAAACAAACTTAACAATAATTTCCATCAATTTTTGATGATTTGATTCTCTTTTTACTGGTTTAATTTTTACCAAATTATTTTCCACAATTTTTTGTGCTACATTATAAAAAATCATAGGCACATCAATTAAACCAAATTCTGCTTTTATTATACGCCTCAATCTCACAAAATTTGAATATTTTGAAGAATTTCCTATCATTATTCCAAGTTCAATAAGTTTTTCTTAGTCCATTGTTTAGCTTTCATTGTAATGGGGGGATCAAAAGTTGTTGTTTATGGACTTAGCACAGAAGGATATGCAATTGCCTCTCAAATGGCAATTAAAGGTGCGGATGTCTACATTGTTGATGAATCCAACCCATCTGCTATTTCACTTAAAGCAGAAGTTGCTAAAATTTATCCAAATGTTACTTCCCTAATGGAAGATGAACCCCTCTTAGCAATGGAACCAATAGATATTGCAATTTCTAAGGCCCAATATCTTTTCTTTACTCCTAGAATTAGAAAAACGGGACAGGATATAAAAACCGAAATTCATTCTAAATTTAAAGATGCTACAAATTCTTTAAAGAAAAACAGCTCTGTAATCTATACACTTCCTACTGGATTCGGGGGAAATAATGAAAATATTTCGTTATTAGAGCATATTACGGGATTGGGAATTGGAAAACAAATCAATTACTTTTACTATCCTTTAGAAAATCTAAATCAACAACCAAAAACCATTGGATCATTTAATGGAAAAGAAGATCCTAAACTGGCTGAACTCTTATCAATGGGAAAGAAAGAAAAGAAATTTGTAGCGATTTCTTCATCTGAACATTTTCATGCAATCAATGTTTTATCTAGATTTTCTAGTCTATGTAGCATTTTAGAAGTTTGTAAATATGCCCAAGATGATATTACTAAAAAAGATCTTTCTTCTGACAATTTTCAAGAAATATTCTTAGATGACATGATTACAGGATTACATGATCTTAAATCATTAGGTTCCTCATTTGAAGGAGCTAATACTCTAATGTATCTAATTAATGGAAGCGTTAAAGGAATTGACGGATACATTAAAAGATTAATTGATGAAATTCGTTCAACATTAAAGAAAAATGATCTAAAAGCAAGTAGGACAAAAATTGCAATATCTTGGACCCTTGATCAACATGCAATGCGAGGAGATAAAATTGAGATGTTGCAAAATCTAACTTCTCGATTACGAGATTATATTGGAGATGTTGAAGCTTATGAAGATCCTCATCTAGATCTATTTCATAGTGACAAAACTACCATTGTGGTAGCATGCTCGAAAATAGATTTTGAAAATATTGAAAAAAATAAAAAAGATTCGAATCTTATTATTGTAAAAGCAAATCCTCTATGTGAAACTATTCAATAATAGTATAAATTAGCTTATCAAATACTATGTTTGAAATGTCCAATGAAAATAACTCAGATGAAATTCCTGTAAAGATAATATCTGAAGATGAAATCGACAAAAATGCCGAAACTATAGAAGATGATAACGAAGGCATTTTTGTACAAGAATTAAAAAACCTTCTTGAAAAAGAAAAAGAAAAATCACAAGATCTGGAAAATAAATTAAAATATACATTAGCCGATTTTCAAAATTTAAATAAAAAAACCCAATCAGAAATTGAAAATGGTATAAATACCAAATTATCTCTTTTCATGATAGAATTTCTTAAGATTTACGATGATTTTGTTAGGGCAAAAGATGTTTTTTCAAATAATGAAGGAAACACCGAAGGACTAGATTCTATCTTAAAAAATATGGATTCATTACTTGAAAAAAATAGCATAATACCCATTGATGCTCTAGGAGAAATCTTTGATCCTAATTTACACGAAGCAATTTCAATAATCAATGATCCTAAACTTGATGACAATACAATCACAAAAGAAATCAGGAAGGGATATATTTCTCGTAATAAAATTATTAGACCAACACTAGTAGAAATTTCAAAAAAACAAGGAAAAAATTAAGATGACTAAAATAATAGGAATTGATTTGGGAACAAGTAACTCAGCTGCCGCAGTAATTATGGGTGGAAAACCAACCATTATTCCTGCAGCTGAAGGTGCTACAGTAGGTGGCAAAGCATTTCCCTCAGTGGTAGCCTTTACAAAAGAAGGCGATCTTTTAGTAGGTGAACCTGCTAGAAGGCAAGCAGTAACAAATCCTGATAGTACAATCGTAGCAGCCAAAAGAAAAATGGGCAGTGAACACATTTTTAAAATTCAAGATAAAGAGTACAAACCACAACAAATCTCAGCTTTTATTCTTCAAAAAATTAAAAAAGATGCAGAAGCTTTTCTCGGTGAACCCGTAGAAAAAGCTGTAATCACTGTTCCGGCATATTTTGATGATAACCAGAGACAAGCAACTAAGGATGCTGGTACTATTGCAGGTCTTGACGTAGTTCGAATAATTAATGAACCTACTGCTGCATCATTAGCATTTGGTTTAGACAAAGTCAAAGAAGATATGAAAATCCTTGTCTTTGATTTTGGTGGAGGAACTTTAGACGTTACAATTATGGAAATGGGTGGTGGAGTGTTTGAAGTAATGAGTACCTCTGGTGATACTCAATTAGGCGGAACGGATATGGATAAAATTATTGTTGATTATGTCCTTGATGAATTTAAGAAAAAGGAGGGCTTGGATCTTTCACAAGATAGTACTGCAATGACCAGAATCAGAGAAGCTGCAGAAAAAGCAAAAATTGAACTTTCAACAGTTATGGAAACTGACATTAATCTTCCCTTTATCGCACAAGATCCTTCCTCTGGTGCAAAAAATCTTGAATTAAGAATGACAAGAGCTAAACTAGATGAATTAATTGGACCTATCATTGAACGATGTAGACCTTCTATTGAAAAATCACTTGAAGATGCCAAATTAAAAAAATCAGATATTAACAAAATTGTAATGGTTGGAGGCCCAACAAGAATTCCACTAGTGAAAAAATTTGTCAGTGAAGTAATTGAAAAAGAAGCTGAATCTGGAGTAGATCCAATGGAAGCAGTTGCAATGGGTGCTGCTATTCAAGCTGGTATAATTGCAGGAGATGTGACTAGTGATATTGTATTATTAGATGTAACTCCATTAACTTTAGGAATTGAAACTATGGGAGGAGTTAGAGAGCCACTTATAGAGCGAAACACTACAATTCCAACCTCAAAAAGCAAGGTATTCACAACAGCGGCAGATAATCAGGCAGCAGTTACAATTCACGTTGTCCAAGGAGAACGACCAATGGCCAATGATAATGTATCTTTAGGAAGCTTTAATCTAACTGATTTACCTCCAGCTCCAAGAGGAATACCTCAAATCGAAGTAAAATTTGACATTGATGCCAACGGAATAATCAACGTTACTGCAAAAGATCTTGGAACCCAAAAAGAAGCCACAATTACAATTGAATCTACCACAAAACTATCTAAAGATGAAATTGAAAAACTCAAAGAGGATGCAGAAAAATTCTCAGAAGAAGACAAAAAGAAAAAAGAAAAAATTGATCTTAAAAATGAAGCTGAAAGTTTCATTTACACCACAGAAAAATTAGTTAATCATGATCTTAAAGACAAAATTACCCAAGAACAAGGAATCAAAGTAACTGATGCTGTAAAAGAAGTAAAGGAAGTACTTGATAAAGAAATAGATGAACTCAAACCAAAACTTGAGACATTAAAATCAACGGTAAATGAAATTACTACAGAACTTTACAAGAACGTTACACCTCCTCCAGGATCAGATCAACAAACTGGAGAAGGACAACAAGAGCAAACAGCTGGCGAACAAAATTCAAAATCATCTTCAACTGATGAAACAAAAAATAACTAATTCTTCTAAATTGATCGTTTATACAACATTAATTGTTAAAGAATAATTCATGACTGCAAAACGTGATTATTATGAGGTTTTAGGAGTTTCAAAAACTACTTCTATTAACGAAATTAAATCACAATATAGAAAATTAGCATTAAAATTTCATCCTGACCGTAACCAATATTCTGATGCTGAGGAACATTTTAAAGAAATTTCTGAAGCATATGCAGTTATTTCAGATCCTGAAAAAAAACA
>JAUWQG010000090.1 GCA_030611185.1 Nitrososphaerota archaeon | reverse complement strand
CCACAAGAGTTTAACATGGTTGAAAATTCTCTTCCATCTCTCAAAAAACTTCTTCTGTCTTCTCTTGGAAACGTGTTGGTATATCCAATTAATTCGGACATGATATCTGTGGCATTTTTTCCAATCGTAAATTTGGTGATTTCTTCAATAACAGTTCTCTTTTCATCCTCATTTAGCTCTGCTGGAACTCTCCATCTCCCCCCATCTTTTAGTTGAATTCCAGAAGAATTTAGCAAAGATAAACAGGTATCTCTATTCCAAGTTAATCCTTCAATAAATGGCTGAGAAGTAAATGCAAGAGCATCAGGAAGTGGCCTTGTTTCCCGCCCAACTAAAAGTAAATCAAGGTCAATATCTAACAGACCGAGTTCTTTGGCAGTATTTGCGATTTCAAAATTCTTACTTGTAAAAGATTTTCTTTCCCCTTGATCTTGTCTATCTCCTAAAGCCGCTACAACTGCCAATGCAGACAAATCTGAATTTTTTTCATCAAGTGACATTGCAGCAAGATAAGCCATCCCACCGGCACAAATTTCGGTCCCTCCATCTATACCGTATTTCCATGCATTTATGACTCTAGGATTATCATGCTCACTTTCTGAAATTTGATGATGATCTAGAACTAACCAATCTTCTCCCAAGGTTTGATCTAGATTATTTGAAAACCCTCCTCCAAGATCTGTTACAATATGAAAATCTCTGGAATCTCCTTTTAAGGAATTAATTACATTTTGACTAAACTCTTTTGAAGTACGAACAGTGCATTTTGCACCTGCTCTAATTAGGGCTTTGGCGATAATACTTCCTGACGTTAACCCATCACAATCAATATGGGTAGTGACTGAAATTGATTTTTTAGATTTTATACAATCAGAAATTTTATCTTTGAAAAATGAAAGTGACTCATTAAGAGAACTTGTCATTATTCTAATTGAGCAACCACGGATTTATATTTCCAAGTTTTAGGAATTCGATCTATTCTTTTGTAATATACCGATAATCTGTGGACTTTGGCTTCAATTAATTCAAGGGATCTTACATTTCTATTGTCTCCCTTGTTCACCTTGAGGTGTTTTTGAAGACCAACTGCTTTTTGTACCATGTTTTCAAGATCTTCTGGCATCTCTGGCATGAGATTATTTTCCTCTAGTGTCTCTCCAATGCTCTTTTTTGTGATTGGTTTTATCAAAGGAATTGAATGTTGATCTCTTAACTTAATTCCAATTAGACTGGGGGATAAACCCTCTTTTGCATACTTTACGACTAGTTCTTCTATTTCTTTTGGACCTAATGTAATCCAAGAAGGAGCTCGTAAGGTTACAGGCCTAATAGAATGTGATTTTCCATGTCTGTGTGTATGCATTCTTCCCATGATGCGCCTAAATTTAGAACAAAATTAAACGTTACTTATTCGGATCTCGTACATATTTTTCTAAATTTGAAGTTCAGAATAAAAGTTAAATAAGTACACTGGTTTCAAAACGACAGGTAAACGGTATGAACAGTAAAGTAATATTAACAGCATCCTTAGTCGCTGTATTTGTCATAGGTACCTTTGGTGCAAGCTCTATAGCATTTGCACAATACATGGGTAACGTAGGTTCACAAGGAGAAACTGGATCATATACCCTAGAAGAGGCACTAGAGATTCAAAAAAGAAGAGTTGATGCAGCTGCAGCAAACCCAGCTTCTGGATCAGGAACTCCTTATCTTGATGCATCTGGTGTAGGTGGAGCAGCAATAGTTTCCGCAGCAGTCTTTGGTGGTATCTCAGCAGCTTTCTTCATTAAAGGAAGATCTGGCAAATACGCAGCAATGGGTAGAGGATAAAAGAATACCATATTTTTCTCTTATTTTATTAGATAGCTCCTAATGGTAATACTGATCTCATTCTTTTTAATAATAACAGAAATGTATATATCGCAGAAATTTAGCCAAAAGATACAATGACTCCTATCGTAGGAACTCTCCTAAATATTCTGTCATCTATAACAGGACAATTAGGACCAAACTATGATCCATTATTCTATGATGTAATGATTTACATCTTTGGTACCATGATGTTCTCGATATTCCTTTTGGGAATTATATCATTCTGGTTACGTGTACACGGATGGGCATACAAGGACAACCGTGAGAGATGGGTCGATGAATTAGACAGACACTTTGAAAGAGAAGGTATCGGTCTTATTCCAGACAACGGCAAATACTGGTAAATCAACGCCTTTCTTCATTTTATTATTTTTAATAATTTTATTAAGACTTCATAGCTGAATCTCTGATTAATTTTTCAAAGTCTAAAAAAACCTATTTTTCAGGAAGGAAATCAGTATCTTTTGATTCATCAAAAGCTTTTGATGTAAATTCTACTTTGTAATGATATCCATCTTGTAATGGATGGCTGATAAAGTGCTCAGATTCCTTACCATTCACATACAATGTAGATTTGGATTGGTCCATATCACGTAGAGGAAATTCCCACATCCACAAAAAGTGTCCAATTTCAAATGGAAATTCATCCTCCCATTCAGCATAAATGGTCCCATCATTAGTTAATGTATACAGGGATTTCGTACAATCCTCTGAATTTCCAATATTGGCTGGAATTTCTGCCCTTTCCCCATCTACAAATAATTCTAAAGTTGCTTTGATTTTGTATGGTGTAATTCTATCATTAATACATACTTTGAGAGGATCATTTGGATTTAATGCTGTTTGAGCGAAGGTGCTGACAGCAGCAGCTGATGCTCCAATAATGGCAGTCATTACAAGAAATTTTATGGTTCTTTTTCTCTTGTATGGATCCCCCATCCCAGGCCAATTCATATAATTTCTCTTTGAAGATTACTTAAAGTCGTTTCCCTTAATCACCCATAATCTCAATAGTATCAATCTGGTCTTGATGGTCTGCAAGAAAATAGGTGATAGAATCCGAATCAATCTCTAACCATTCAGATTCTCCGCAAAAAGGAAGAAAATCCTCCACAAAGAGATCCACTGGACCTGCAAGTCTTACAATTAATTTCTGCTTTTTGGGTTTTATCTCAAATGGCAATTTGAGGACTTTGCCTCTTTTTTGATTTTGTATGTTTACTTTGTATTTGTCATCTCGAAATTCTACTTTTCCAAAAAAGTAACTCTGAGAAATATCTAATTTGCTTATTTTAAAACTGAGCATAAATCACTAAGTTTTTTCTAGCAGATAAAACTTGGTTCATTTTTAGTTTTGTCTTACGTTAAACGTAACTGTATCAAAATTAAAAGGAAAAAGGAGGTTAAATTACTTGCCAGGGTCTTGTTGCAAACGTGATTACATAACCGACACCAATAATGATTGATTGGTATGCGATGTTGGTGTATGGAATTGGTTTGATAATTGGTTCCCCTTCAACTACTACTGTTTGACCTGGACCGAGTCCTGGACCTACTTTAGCTACATTGAGTTGTGTGTGTACGTGATATACACCTGCTTCAAGTGCTTTTGCAGACAATGAGTATTCTACGACAGAGTTTCCTGCAATATCAAAGACATTGCCTGGTGGGTCTCTTGCCAACATTTCCCATCTATTTCCTGCATTAGTAGATTCTGAGAAAATGGATATCCATCCTCTAAGGTCTCTTTCTACAAGACTGATTAAAGTACCTTGAACTGTCAAAGTCTCGCCAGTTTGTAGAGATTGTCTGTTGAAGGTTTCATCCTCAATTCTGATGAAACGACTCTGGAGTTGTGCTTGGACACCATGTGCATCTGCAGTTGGAAGAATTGTTTCAACCCAGTTGAAACCAAGGGTTCCTAATGCGAGTACAACGGTAAGTCCCAATACAAAAATCTTTTTTTCGACCATAGTTATCCCTAATAGATTGAAAAATAATATACATCGTTATAACTTTTACCTTAATGCCGAGGATCGACAAACACATAATGATAAACATTAATGTTAAACATTGAAATCACCAAAAAAATAATGAAATTATTTTAAATTATTTAATTTAATAGTAAAAGAAATCAAAAAAATCTACTAAATTTCATTAAAAACTTTAAGAATTTCCCTATTTTTGAATCTCTTCATTTATATGCCAAATTACCATACTTAACATTATGGCACAGATGCCCGCATTAATCCCAAAAGAAGTTGAGATTCAAAGACTAAAGAAAGTCTGGCTCATCATCATAGCTATGGGATCTGTTGCAGCCTCAGTAGAAGTAGACAACTTCGTTGACGGCTCTCTACATCAGACATCTATCAGAGATAGTGCATTTACACCAGCACACTGGTGGCTATACTCCCACTTCATAACATTACCACTTGGATGGGCAGCAGCTGCAATGTATGATAGAAAAATTCCTGTTCTTAGAGGACCAAATAACTCAATTAACACTGGATTAAAGATGACAATTCTAGGTTATCTTGCAACCATGTTTACAATTGGAGTCAATGAGATGTGGCACTTCTGGTTTGTAGAGGAAATCTTTGCAGTACCAAATCACTGGATGTTCAACATGGGTGTTGTAGTAGCATTCATTGGAGCCTTAGCATATGTCGTTAGAGTATATGCAAGACTCGTTGAACTAGGAGCAGAAACTCCAGGTGAGAATCCGTACATAGCAGAGATGTACAAGATGGCCTTAGAAGGCAAATTGTACAGCAGATCAAT
>JAUWQG010000011.1 GCA_030611185.1 Nitrososphaerota archaeon | reverse complement strand
TGTGATGGAAAATAATACGCCAGTAGGAATTGTTACAGATAGAGATTTTGCAGTAAAAGTTGTAGCCCATGCTTATCAAATTACAACTCCAGTAAAACAAATCATGTCTTCTCCACTAATTGCAACTAGTCCAGATGAAACAGTGATGATGGTTGCAGATTTAATGCATACAAGAAATATTAGAAAATTACCAGTTATTGATAATGATCAAGTAGTAGGAATAATTACATCTACTGACCTTGTTAATCAACTTGCAATATCAACTGAGGATGATATCCAAAAAATGTACCATAAATCAGTAATCAAAGTTTACACACAATATAGTCCCTATAACTAATCAACCATTTACTATAGCAGTCATTATTGATTTACCAGCAATCAAAGCACCAATTGATAATCCAACGTTTGTCATGATATTAATCGCTAAAGTTGCATAATGTTGATTATCTAAAAGATTACTAGAGTCAAGAGCAAATGAAGACATTGTGGTCAGCGAGCCACAAAACCCTACAGCTGCCAGTAAGGAGTATCTTCCATCAAGATTCCACTGTTCCGATAATACTATGAAAATTCCTAAAATGAATGCTCCAATAATATTTACAATTAAGACATTAAGTGGAAGTGTATTGAAAAGTAATGGGGATTCGGTAATTTTGTATCTTAGAAAAGCACCAACAACTGATCCTATTGCCAAAAACACAAACTCAAAACCCTTCATTTTCTATCTCTGATTTTATTCTTTTTTAATAGTATTGACTTGGTTTGAATCCACAAGAAAGGTAAAGCAAGCGTAAATTTACGGGTATTTAGGATATAGAGAATTCATTTGAGAAGTTTGAATTGTTTCTTTTGAGATGATAAGGATTTTGAATAACATGGCTAGGATTTTTATATGCACTTTTTTGTTCCCATTTTGATGACCCTTAAACTTCGTTGTGATGAATATGGGTTTGAGTGTGATTTTTCTCTAGAAGGAGAAAAAAGCCTCGAACTACTTGAAAAACTAAGAGCACATTTTGAGGAAGAGCACGGTATTGAATATCCAATAGATGCAGTAATTCAAATGATTGTAAACCGTGGACATTCCCTTGATTCAATAAAAAAATAAATAATTTCAAAAATTATTTTTAACATTTAATAGAATGTATGATGTGTGAAAACTAAGTTTCATTTTGAAAAAATATTAAGGTATTTTTTGTTGTAAAAGTTTTGTTTTGATTTCAAAATTACCTGTTTCATTTTCCTTTTATCTAATGTATACCCAAAGAGAATAGTAGTGGTAGTAAATTATTCTAGTGATTATGATGTCAGATGTCAACTTGATACTTGCAAAACCTACCCTGTACTAACAGATTCTGATAGAGGAGAAGTTTTTTGCGGGGGTTGCGGTCTTGTCCTAGTGCAAAACTTGAATGATACTTCACATGATAATCGCAGTTTTAGCTCAGAAGATTTTATGAAAAATGCAAGAACAGGTCCACCAACATCACTGACAATGTTTGATAAAGGACTATCTACTGTAATAGGAACAAACAAAGATTCTTCAGGAAATAGTTTATCAAGTAAAACAAAATACGAGTTTAATAGACTTCGGACCTGGGATCAAAGAAGTAAATCAAGAACTACTTCATCATTAAGTAAGGCCTTTACTTTATTGCATGGAATGAAAACAAAGATAGGAGTTTCAAATAATGTTGTTGAAAGTGCAGCTTATATTTACCGAAAAGTAGTAAACGCAAAACTAACTAGGGGAAGAACTATGGCTTCATTAATTTCAGCCTCCTTGTATGCCTCATGTAGACAAAATAATATCCCTAGAACATTAGATGATATTGCAAAGGCAGGAAATGTAGAGCGCAGAATTTTATCAAGAGACCTTAGAACTATTATCAAAAAGCTAGGTTTGAATCTAAATCAATATGATACTGCATCATTTATTGTAAAGATTTCAAATAATATGAATTTGAGGGAAAAAACAAAACGAGATGCATTTGATATTTTAAAAAGATGTGAAGATGAGAAAATTACTGCAGGAAAGCATCCTGTTGCACAAGCAGCAGCATCATTGTACATTGCTTGTATTTTAAATGGAGAAAAAATTAGTCAAAAAAAGTTTTCAAACGAATCAGGAGTCAGTGATGTTACAATTCGAAATCGAGCAACTTTGATCAAAAAGACTCTCAAATTAGCTGACTAAATTCATTACAAGTTTACCGTGGAAGGAAATAGTTCTTCAAACACTGCTTCTCGAAGTTGAGTTACTAATTCCATTATTACTTTGATTTGTTCCATAGTTATTGCATGAAGATTTTCAATGATTTTGTTTAATTCAGTAATTTGTACTTGCAAAACAAAATTTTCTTCTCGTAGTTTGATATTTTCTTCAGTTAGTCTTTGAATTTTTGCAGTATCACTTTCTTCTGGAAACGGTTCTCTAATGGGTTCTGGATCTGGGATTTTAATTGGCTTGGGTTCAGGGGATGGTTCAGGTATTCGTGGTGGTTGAGGTTCTTGAGAAAATACTGGTTGTATAAAAAATAATGAAAAAATAATTATGGTTAATCCAAAGATTAGTTTTTTGTTCAATTTAGTATCATCCCAATTTATTGAAATGTTTTTTTGTATATGAATATGATTATTATTTTCTAAATATGATAATTGGTATAAAAAAAGAAAACTATTTGAAGAAATCAAATTCTTGATCTTTTTTCTGCTTAGGTAGATCTTCCATTACAGCCTGAACTACTTCATTGTGATTATAGGTTAGATGTCGCAAGAACTTTGCAGATTCATCAGATCTTGTTTTTTCATCTGCAAATAACATTTCAGGGCTACTTAGATCTTTCATCATTGTATTGCACTCCTGGCATGGATCAAAGTCAAGATAGAGTTTCATTATTTCAGGTCATCTTCCTTAGTATTTAGACTATTTTATCGAATGAGTCATGGGTGATTCAGTCTTTCTAGGCTTGACTTTGTCAATTGCATCTAAAAGATCTTGTTGGGTAACCTTGATTTCTTTGATGTTTTCTAATTTTCCACCGACATACCTTTTCAGTGCTGCTGTAGCTGCTCTATTTGCAACTGCGGCAATTTCAGCTCCGTTAAAGCCACCAGTAAGTTCTACTAGTTTTAAGATGTTTACATCGTCTGCAAGAGGTTTCTTTTTGGTATGAATCTTGAATATTTGCTCTCTTCCTTTACTGTCAGGATTTGGAACTTCAATTATTCTGTCAAATCTTCCAGGTCTAAGCAATGCCTCATCTACAATATCTAATCTGTTTGTAGCACCAATTATCAAGACATTATGTAATTCTTCTAGTCCGTCAATTTCTGTTAGAATTTGAGAAACAACGTTTTCAGTTACATGGGATCCTGATCCACCACTTCCCCTTCTAGGTACAAGGGCATCTACCTCATCAAGAAATATGATGCAGGGTGCTGCTTGACGGGCTTTTCTGAAAATTTCTCTTACTCCTTTTTCAGATTCTCCTACCCATTTAGAAAGTAGCTCGGGGCCTTTAATGCTGATAAAGTTAGATTCAGTCATTTTGGCCAAAGCTTTTGCAATTAGAGTTTTTCCTGTTCCAGGTGGTCCGTGTAATAAGATACCCTTTGGAGTTGCTACATCAACATAATCAAAAGCTTCTTTGTATTTGATTGGCCATTCAATTGCTTCTCGAAGTTCTTCTTTTAATTCTGCAAGTCCTCCTACATCATCCCAACTAACGTTTGGAATCTGAACTTGCACTTCACGTAATGCACTTGGTCGAACTTCTTTGAGAGCATCTAGGAAGTCCTCACCAGTTATCTCAATTTTTTGAAGGATTTCAGTTGAAATTTTATCTTCATCAAGATCAATTTCTGGTAGAATTCTTCTAAGAGATCTCATTGCAGCTTCTTTAGATAAGACTTCTAAATCTGCGCCGACAAAACCATGTGTAGTTTTGGAAATTTGTTTAAGATCAACTGTGTCATCAATTGGCATTCCACGAGTATGAATGGAAAGTATGTCAAATCTTCCTTCGGCGTCTGGAATTCCAATTTCAATTTCTCTATCTAGTCTTCCAGGTCGTCTTAGGGCAGGGTCTATAGAGTCTGGTCTGTTGGTAGCTGCAATTACTATAACTTTTCCTCTACTTTTCATGCCATCCATTAATGTCAAAAGCTGAGAAACTATTCTTTTTTCCAGCTCTCCTGAAACCTCCTCCCGTTTAGGGGCAATGGAATCAATTTCATCGATGAAAATTATGCTGGGTGCGTTTTCTTCTGCTTGCTTGAAAATATCTCGTATTCTCTCTTCACTCTCCCCATAGTATTTTCCCATGATCTCAGGTCCGCTAAGGGAGATAAAGTGGGCATTAGTCTCACCTGCAACTGCCTTAGCCAAAAGAGTTTTTCCCGTTCCTGGAGGTCCATACAATAATACCCCTTTTGGAGCTTCCACGCCTATTTTTTCAAATAATTCAGGATGTCTCATAGGTAATTCTACCATTTCTCTGATTTTTTGAACTTCATTTTTTAATCCGCCTAATTCATCATAGGTAATTCGAGGAACTGATGCATCAATGACTTTGGTCATTGGACCTAGTTTGAAAATAGTATTTTCTGTAACAATTACTGGTTTTGATGGTTTGGTACTAGTAATTACAAACTGAACTCTTCCTCCCATTTGAGTACTTAGTGAGATTGAATCACCGGTTGTAAACACATGATTCAAGTAATTATAAATCATATATTCTTGTAATCCATCTATTGCAATTTTTTCAGTTGGTGATAAAACAATTTGTTCGGCATTAACTGCTTCAACAGATTTTACTGAAATTTTATCACCAATTCCTGCACCAATGTTTTGTCTTGTTATTCCATCAATTTTGATTAAACCTGTTCCATATTCTTCAGGAGAACCTGGCCAAACTTTTACATGTGTTTTTTTGTTATAGGTTAATTCCAAAATTTGTCCCGTATTCCAATTGGTATCTTCTATAATTTTTGGATCAATTATAGCTCTTCCTCTTCCCACATGTTGTTGTGGTATTTCATCTATTTTTAAAACAATTTCACTCATTTAATCACACCATAAAATTTTGAGGGGTTTATTCAACCTCCACCGTTGTACTTTTTGGTTTTTCATCTTCAGCCAGTTTAAAGACTAGTTCAAGAATTCCATTTTTGTAAGAAGCTTTTGCAGAATTTTCTTCAACTTTGTATTGTATTGGAACATTGACTTGGTATTTTTTTTCACCATGTTCGGCAGAAAGATTTACTGACTTGTCTTGCACCACAACCTTTAGATCTGATTTGTCAACACCTGGCATCTCAGCTACTAGTTTTACCAGTTTTTCTTTTTCATCAACAATTGTATCAACAATTGGTTCTCTTGTATTAGGAGCTGAAACTAATTCTGATTTTGTATTCCCATATTCTTTTACAATTGGTTTTCCATCAGGACCAACGGTCATAGTATAACCGTAATAATATGGACCTTGGTTGGATCCCTTTGTTTTGAATTCTTCAAAAATGTCATCTATATTAAAAAAAGAGTTTGACATTTTTTTGAAGCTTCTATTGAATTCATCATCAAATATTGTCATATTTATCTATTATATGTAATGTATATGACATTATATAAAGATTACTTACATTCCTTTGTTATCTTACATAATGCAATTATATTTGACATAATATAATATTATGTGATGAGGCTAACTAGTATGTCAGTTCCAGAAGTAGTTAGAGAAATTATTTCCAGAAACCGCTCAATTTTTGACTGTATGAAAATGGATTTAATTAATTATACTGCTCTTGCTGTAAAGATTCAACCAGATGTAGAGAGAGTTCTTGGAAACTCTGTGAATTTGAATACTATAGTTGTAGCAATCAAACGATATGCAGATTCTTTTGAGGTAAAAGATGAAGTGGAGGAAAATTCAGTTTTAAAAAATGCAAGATTAGCACTTACAGATGGAATAATTGATATCAAATTTTCAGTAAATAATTCTCAAGGAATTGATCCTTTAACAATTTTAGACAAATTTTCAAAAATTACTAGTAATTATGATTTCTTTAGATCAGCTGATTCATTTAGATTTCTTACAGAAGATCTAGATAGTATTCGTAGAATTTTTGAATCACTTCCTAATCAAGATAATATTTTTAGCACAGGTTTAGCCAAAATTAGAATTTCAATTCCGCCCAGCAAGAACCAATCTGATGTAGTATCTTATGTAGCAGAGGTTTTACACGATAATGGAATTAATCTTGTGAATGCTTTTTTCAGCCAGGATAGTATTATAATAATTCTAAATGAAAAAGATGCATCAAGGGCATATGATATTCTTCATTCAGATATTATAAGAACTGCCTAATTTTAGACATACCAGTAAAAATCTGATCTCATAGGATATATTCTCCTATTTTGGGAAGTATGTTCTATTGGTGAAAAACAAGAAAAAAATTGTCATTTTAGGAGGAGGATATGGTGGTGTAGAATGCACTCGAAAATTAGAGAAATATTTTAAAAATGATGACGATATTGAGATTGTTCTTATCAGTGAGGATAATTTTCTATTATTCACACCAATGCTTCCTCAAGTAGCAGCAGGATTACTTGCTACAAGGCATATCGTAATGCCAATTCGTACCATTATAAAAAAAACGACATTTTATGAAGGTAGGGTAAAAAACATTGATCCCCACGGAAAGATTGTAAATTTATGGGGAACCAATGAAAAAAGAGGAGTTTCAATTCATTATGATTTTCTTGTGGTTTCCCTAGGAAGTGAAACCAATTTTTTTGGTATGAGTGATGTGGAAAAACATGCCTACACAATTAAGAATCTAAATGATGCTATGACAATCCGTAATCAAGTAATAGATATGCGCGAACAATCAGAAAATGAATCAACTCCCATTCTTAGAAAGAGTTTACTTAATTTTGTAATTGTTGGTGGTGGTTTTGCTGGAATTGAAACAGCTGGAGAAATTAATGACTTGTTATTAGATGCAAGAAAATATTATCCTAAAATCAAGAAAGATGAAATCAGGGTAACTGTTTTAGAAGCTCTTCCAAATATTTTGCCTGGCTTTAGTAAAAAATTAACAAAATTTGCTCATGACTTGTTAACAAAACATGGTATTGAAATTAAGTTAAAAACGGCTGTTACTAGTTTTGATGGATATGAGATAATGATGAAAAAAATAGAAGATAATCCAAAAAATCAAAACAATTCAGAAAGAGAGGCAATTCAAACAAGAACTATGATTTGGACTGCTGGAGTAACACCTGTAAATACCATAAAAAGATCCATGTTTAAAACCGAACGAAGTAAAATTATTGTAAATGATTTTCTGGAAGTACTAGAATTTCCAGGAGTTTTTGCAATTGGGGATTGTGCTCTTTTTATTGACCCAGAAACTGAAAGACCGTTTCCTCCTACTGCACAATTAGCGGAGGCCCAAGCTAAATCTGCTGCACATAATTTGCATTCTTTAATTAGAAATAAAGACATGAAGAAATTTGAATACAAATCTAGAGGTCAAATGGCCATTATTGGAAAAAGAAATGGTGTAGCTTCATTTTTTGGTATGAATATTAGCGGAATTTGGGCTTGGGCATTATGGAGAAATGTATACATTTCAAAAATTCCTAAATGGGATAAACGACTTAGAGTCCTATTAGATTGGACAATTGATATGTTTTTTGACAGAGACATTTCAAGATTAAAGTTTGCAGATAGAAAACCATCAAAGGAGTACAAGGTTCTTGATGAAGTAGATGATATTTGGTAAATTCATCAATTTGTAATTTTCTGACTGAAATTAGAGCAAACCATTTTATTAAAACGATTTTGAAGGCAAAATAATGTCTCTAAATGTGGCTGTGATAATTAAGCTTGAACCGGACTTTTCAGAAGGAAATGTTAGCTATAATCCTGATGGAACACTAAATCGAGCTGAGACAAAAAATACTTTAGGACCTCATAGTGCAATTGCTGCTCAAGCTGCATTTTATGCAAAGGTAATGTATGATGCAAAGGTCTCGATTGGAACAATGGGTCCTCCAATAGCCGATCTTGCCCTCCAACAAGCTCAAGAAATTTCTGATTCTGAGGAACTTCATTTGTATAGTGATAGACTTTTTGCAGGAGCTGATACCTTAGGTACGGCTGAGGTGCTTAGAGTAGGAATTGAGAAAATGCAGGCAAAGATGGATATAGTTTTTGCAGGACATCGAGCCTCTGATGGAGAAACTGGACAAACTGGACCACAGACAGCTTGGAAGCTTGGTTTTACATTTTTGGGAAATGTAACAAGTTATAATATTGATTTAGAAACTAGGACAATCCGCGCAAAACGTTTGGTTAGTTTGCAAGGTTCTCCTGATATTATTGAAGAAATTGAAGCCCCCTTACCAGTTTTCATTTCAATTGATCCTACCTACAAATCAAGTTACAATACTATATCTCAAAGATTGTCTTTTCAAAAATATCGAAAAGAAGCAAAAGAAAGGGCAAAAAATTTCAAAGATTATTTTAAAATTTTTAACGCTGATGAACTTGGTGTAGATAAAACTCTGGTTGGACTTCCAGGATCCCCTACGATAGTTTACAAAGTTGAAAGGGTTCCAAAATCAACTGCTACTAGAAGTGCTGAAGTTGTTGATGGTTCAGATCCTGCTCAACTTCAAAAAGTTGTTGGAAAAATGAAAGAAGCACTCGAGGCTATGGTGATAAAATAATGGTAGAAAAGTATCGTCACTTGTACGTTGTAGTTGAGATTGAGCAGGGGGCAATATTGCCAGTTAGTAAGGAAATGATTGGGGAAGCAAGACGATTAATGGATGGATTTAATCAAAAGTATTCCTCAAAAGAAAAAGTTGTTGCTATTATTCTAGGAAATAACATTAAGGGATTAACTAAAGATTTAATCGAAATTGGTGCTGATTCAGTGATTTATTGTGATCATCCACAATTAGAAGAAATTCGAAATACAATTTACACAAAAGTCATCAGTCAAATTGCAAATGACAAAGAAATTGGTGGACAAATAGAATCTGAATATGCTGAAGATTTTAGACGTCCAAGATACATGTTTTTTGCAGCTGACAGCATTGGAAGACACTTGTCGTCTACTGTTTTGGCAGAATTAGATTCTGGATTAGCCTCTGACATTAATCAATTAGTGATAGAAGACATTGAAATGTCTCATCAACAAAAAACAGGGGGTACTAAAGAAACTTATGAAAAAACTCTAGAGATGTATAGACCTGATTTTTCCGGATTCTTATGGACCACAATTCTTTGTTTAGATAATCGAAATCCAGCCTTTAAACGAGATTATCATCCACAGGCTTGCAGTATAATTCCTGGAGTTTTTGAACCAATAGAACCTGATTTAAAAAGAGAGGGTAAAGTGATTGAATTTGTTCCAGAAATAGATGAACAAGACCTCAAAGTAAAGGTAATCAGCCGTGAAATAATTCAGAGTGAGGTTGATTTTGAAACTCCAAGAACTATTGTTAGTTTTGGTAGAGGAATCAAAGAAGAACCCGAGAAGAATATCAAACTTGTTGAGCAGCTTGCAAAAGAATTGAATGCTGAAGTTGGTATTACCTTACCCATGTCTAAAAAACCATATTCGATTAGCCAGTCATTAGACTCAAAGTATATGATTCCAGATAGAGTGATTGGAACTAGTGGACATAAAACAAGTGCTATGCTCTATATCGCAGCAGGTGTAAGTGGAGCAATGCAACATGTATGGGGAATGAAAGATTCCGGGTTTGTCGTAGCGATTAATCCTGATGAAGATGCTCCCATAAAGAACGAATGTGATATTTTCATAAAAGGAAGAATGGAAGATGTGATTCCATTATTAATTGAAGAAATTAAAAAACAAATTCACATTGTTGAGGCTTGATTGATTTTGGAAAAATATGATGTAGCGATAATTGGCGGTGGCTCTGCAGGCCTTGCGGCATTAAAACAATTATCTAAACTAGGAAAACAAGCAATTCTTTTAGAGGCTGGAACTAAAGTTGGATCCAAAAATATCTCAGGTGGAATTCTTTATTCTAAAAAACCAAAAAAAGGTCAAGTAACTAATGTTGATGAACTTTATGAAAATTTTCTTGATGATGCTCCATTTGAAAGAAAGATAACCAAATACATTCTACATTCAACTTCAAAAGATAAAGAATATTCGATGGATCTTACCGAAGCACATGATTACCAATCTAATTTTGGCTGCACAGTTCTTATGAATAAACTCAATTCGTGGTTTGCCCAACAAGCCGTTGAAAGTGCAGAAAAAGTTGGTGGGGGAATAATACCAGGGGTTCATGTAAAATCAATTACATGGTACGAAGGAAAAACAATCATTCAAACTGATGAGCTTGAGGAATTTGAGGTCAAGGCAATAATTGCAGCTGACGGAGTAAATTCAGAAGTAGCTGAGATGGTCGGAGCTAGGGCAAAATTTACGCCTAAACAATTGTATCAAGGAGTAAAAGTAATAGTAAAACTACCTGAAGACATTATCGAGGAAAGATTCGGTGTAGGTCCAGATGAAGGGGCTGCACATCTTTTTGCTGGCGATATAACCCTGAACCATATTGGAGGAGGATTTCTTTACACTAATCGTGATACAATATCTTTAGGAGCCGTATATCATTATAATTCTCTGATGAGAAATCCAGTAGAGCCTTATGAATTAATTGATGCCTTGATTAAAAATCCTCTTGTAAGTGAATTTGTCAAAGATGTTGTACCAATCAAAAAAGAGATTGATAAAAGTTTACCACAAGAAGAACAGCTCCGAATTCGTTTTGGTGTAGCCAAATTAATTAAAACGTGGAAAGAGTTTCGAGAGTCTTCTCTTTCTGCCAATGGAAGAAAAAATCTAATTGATTCTGGTAAATACAAAACTAATGAGGCTATTCATGAAAAGTTATCAACTATTGAAAAACAAATGTCTGAAAAATTTGATTTGACTTTTGGAGAAGATTATGTTGAATCAGAATATGGCGCAAAATTAGTTCCAGATGGCATAAGGTGTAGAATGGAAAAACCCTTTTTCAAAAATATTTTATTTATTGGAGATGCTGCAGGAAGAGGAGTTTTTATTGGTCCAAGGATTGAGGGGTTAAATGTTGGAATTGATGATGGAGTTAGAGCAGCAAATGCAGTTGCAAGATCTATTGAAAAAGGTGATTTTTCTGAAGGCTATATGGGACAATATTATTCACAGTTAGTAGAAGAAAGCCCCTATACGCTAGATATGAAACAAATTGACAAGGATTATCTGAAGATATTTCTTGATGCAACAAAGGATATACCAAAAGACATTATTGGTTCACGATATGGTCCAATCCTAAAACTGATGTCTAGTGGTACCTTTAGAGGAATTGCGGTTAAATTTGCAAATATTCTTGGTTATGACAAACTCTTGCCAATGATAGAATCTGAGGATACCTATGTGAAAGTTCCAATTCAATTAGCTGAGCGATTAGGAGTTACTGTTTCATCGACATATACTCCCAGTATTCCTTCAATTGCAGATAGAATTGCAAAATTAAGTTATAATGATGACCATGAATCTCACATCAAAGTATTAAATCCTGAAAGTGAGTTTATGAAAAAAATGGTAACGTTATGTCCTGCTAAATGTTATAGTCAAGAGGATGGTAAGGTAGTGATTCAACATGAAGGATGTGTTGATTGTGGAACATGTTCACAGGAAACTGAATGGAAACATCCTCGTGGTGAAAAAGGAATTCACTACCAATATGGCTAATTTTTAGGCCGTAATTTTTATGCTTTTTAGATCATCATAGGCTTTTCTAATTTCTTTGTGAAAATCAATTGTTTGAGGTGGAAAAAGAGAAAATCCAATGTAAAAATCCTCAGCTTCTCTAAGATATCTCTTAATTTTGTCTTTGTTTGAAATTTGTGAAATAAATTTCATGTTGTTTAATCGGTCTGCAAGTTTGATAATTTTTGTATCATATTTTGAATTTGTGAGGGCAGAACAATAATCAGCAAATCTGGTCATTTTTTGTTCTTCTTCATTAGAACCAGGGTAATTTTCTAATGGTTTTGTTTTTAGTGTATTTGCAACTGTGTACACATATTCCCCAAATCTATGTCTAAAATATGCATCAAATCCATATGCATGAGATGTATATAGATCCAAAATTCTGTCATTATCCTCCATCACATCATGTAAAATAGTTGATGTTATCTGAAGTGTCGTAAGATACTGAGTGGTTGTTTGGTAGTGTTTGATAACATCTAAAGTTACTGGCCAAACATGAGTTTCCAAAAATGATGAGGTACCATCTTCTCTTTTAATATCTGAATGTACTTCTTCGGCAGTTTCAAAAGCACTTTCAACAAAACTATCAATTCTAATTTTTGTATTATTTTCTATATATGAAATAAGTTCATCCTTTGTGACACGTTCTATATTCATAGTATCAATATGTACTAGTGACATAAATTTATGATCATTTGATATTTTTATTTTCTAAATCTATGAATTACCATTGCTGGGGCGACAAAATACATCCCAATATTTAGAAGAATTATACTAATACCATACCCAAGTATTTCCTGCTCAGAATCAATGTTTGCATAATTTAGTATAGATAATGATGATAGCATTGGAGTAATTGCTAGTTTCACAGTTTCTTTAAAAATTGGATTTTCACGCTCGAAATCAGCTATTGTAGGAGAAAATGCATAGTAAAATTGGTTAAATCCAGTCATAAATGCAACCCCAGATTTGGTAGATAGAATAGTATTATCTCTTAATTCTCTTAATTGTTGTACTTGAGGTGCTAGTTCAGAGCCAAAGGTGGCTGTAGCAATTAGACAACCACCTCCTTCATCGATTGTTGTATCTACTGGTTGTGTTGGTTCTGATAGTATTTTGAAAGAATCAATAGAATCATCATATCTTGATAATTCATTATCAAAGTCATCTACCCCATTACTATATGCAAATGTGTAGAACTTTTCAAGGCCAGAAATGGTTGTTTCTCTAAATTTTACATTAAAAGATTGATTATTGGTTTCAAAAATTCCTATAGCATCAGTAACATATGCCTCTTTTTCATTAATGGTGATTTTTTCCTGAGATGTTATTTCTAAATTCCCTGTTGCTACTACTTCGTTTAACAGTTCATTTTTTTCCTGAATAAAATCATCAAATGATTTTCCTTCTTTATCAAAAACTCTTAATGAGATTACGGGGTTGATTTCACCTATCTTTGGTCCAACTGCTACAACATCTGGTGTATTTTCATCAACTTTTGGTGGTTGTTGTAGGGACCATCCCTCAGGTGCACTAAATGCCACATCAAGTTCTTTATTTTCAAACATTTGATTTCCAGTTACTTCCGTATCTAGAAATTCTTCTTGAGTATCCGTATCTAGAAATTCTTCTTGAGTATCCGTACTTTGTGTGACTCTTTCAGGTTCGCCTAAATCAAGTAAGTCAGATACTTCAGAGCGACTAACAGTTATTGCCTTTGTAATTTTTACCTCATCAATATTTACAGGAATATCCCTTGGGCCTATTTCAAGAGAGGTAATTTTATCTAAAGTTTCAAAACTTTCGTCAGTTACAATCCTACCAAATACGGTGTATTGTTGGTCAAGAAAGTTTGAATTTTGATGAACTATGAAAAATTGTGAGCCTGCACTGTTTGGGTTTTGAGACCTTGCCATGGAAACTATACCACGATTATGTTTAATTGAATTGAATTCAGCATCTACTGAAGTTCCTGGACCTCCTTGCCCCCAGGTACTAGTATCAGGGTCCTTTGTGTTTGGATCTCCTCCTTGAATCATAAATCCTGGAATTACTCTATGAAAAATTACTCCATCATAAAATTCACTTTCAGTTAAATTCATGAAATTTCTAACATGATTTGGTGCATCATTAGGGAAAAATTCTATTACAATTTTCCCTTGACTAGTTTCTAAAATTACTAATTTATCATCAGACTGAGCAAATGACTGAATTGGTAAAGCAATTAAAAGAAGAGTAAAGGCAAATACGATAAGAATTTTTTGCAATAAAATTCGTCAAGTTTTCTTCCTTAAAAGCTAAGTGTATTAGTTTTTAACAAGTCGATTTTATGAACGAATATGGAACCTGAAGAAAAAATTCAGGCACATGTAGTTTCAGTTTGGAGAGAGTCAAAAAAATTCTTTTCAATTGGAGGAAGAGAAGGTATGTTAATTTTGACAGATAAACATCTGATGTTTGTTCATAAAACTGAAGCAAAAAAGAAGTGGTGGCAAGCAATTAGACAGCGACAAACTGTTCAATTTTTAAAATCAAAAGACACAATGATTATTCATGATGGTTATGATGAAAATAATTTAAAAGAAGATATGGAAAATGAAAAAAATGTGGAATTAAGATTTGATGATATTTTAGATATATCCAATGAGGAAAAAGAATGGGGAAGTGTATTACTAATTGAGTATGAAAAAGATGGGAAACTGGAAAAACATCAATATGCTGTTGCCCAAGATTGGGTAAAATATCCAGCAAAAGAGCCTACAAAATACATGAAAGTGGATTGGGAGCCTTTTGTGCAATATATTAAAAATAGTCAAAGAATTACGAGGTAAAATTGGGAAAAATCTATGCTGTTGGGGTAGGACCGGGATCGCCAAAGTATGTTACTGAAATCGTTAGAGAAGTAATTCAAAATTGTGATGTTATAATTGGATACAAGTACACTTTGGAGACAATCCAAGATTTGATAGATGGAAAGGAAATTCATGAGATTACAATGAATAATCAAGAAGAGTCTTATCAGAAAATTTTACCAGTATTAGGTGAGCGTTCTTTAGTAATTCCATTTACAGGAGATGTTAATTTCTCTGAATCAGAAGTGGTAGATAGATTAATTGAGATTTTTGGGAATGTAGAAATAATTCCTGGAATAAGCTCAATTCAGGTGGCAGCCTCAAAGGCACAGGTCCCTTTGGATAAATCAAAAGTAATTACCATGCATGTCACAACCTCGATTGAAGAAAAGAAGCTTGATTTACAAAAGGCGTTAATTGACGGATATAGTGTTATTTTAGTTCCAAGACCATGGCCCAAGCAGCCAGATAAGCATTTTATGCCTTCAGAAATTGCAATGTTTCTAAAGGAAAATAGTTTTCATACAGATGATATGAAAGTTCATGTCTTTGAGGCATTAACAACTAAAAATGAAACCAGTTTTGTAGGAACCGTAAAAGATTTGGAGGGAAAGGAATTTTCTGACCTATCTGTAATGGTTTTTAATCAAACCAAATTAGATTCATACATGAATTATAGATGGCAGTGGGAGAATTAATTTCCCTGTTGATTTTTGGTAGTACCAAGAATAAGATTATCCACATCGGGGAATGAATAAGCAACTATTTTCATCCAAGGGTATGTTGGATCATATAATCTGTAAAATCCCATCTCATCAAATGTTATGTTGATTGATTCTCCGGGAAATATTTCTGCAGTTGAAATTCTGCCATCTGGAGTAAATGGATCGTGACGGTCACCATAGTTTTCTTTTCCACTAAGAATACTATGAGAAACATCGTCGTCATTAACAAAAGTAATTGTTGTTCCAGGCTCAAATGTTAGCCTATCTTCTGAGAAATAACCTAATCTTATTGGATTAGTATCTCCAAGTCTAGGTTCTCTGGTTTGGCCGCTTTCAATGTAACTACTTGCCACTCCTTGAGTTGAGGAATCAGGAAGAATTCGAATGGTAAGCATTTCGTCTTCAATACTAACTTCTGTAGTTATTTCAGAGATCTTGGTTAATTGAGAAAGTTTTGCAGTGTAGATTATTTTGTAAGAATCATTAGGTGTCGTAATTCTTCCTGTAAATCCGTATATTGCTGCATCTTTGCTCTCTTCAACTAGACGTCCAAAAAAACTAATGGTTGTATCTAATCCTCTTGTACTTTCAATATCTCCATTAATTCTGACATAACGTCCTTCTCGAAGAAATTTGCCTTCAAGTTCAGATATTACAAAATCTTCATTATCTAATGTGATAAATCCATCTTCTATCAAAAAGTCAATACTGCTACCAGATTGTTGATGAGATGAGAGACCTATGTCAATTTCTGATAGTCGGATTAATTCTTCAGTTACTGCAAAACCAGAACCTTCAACAAGATAAGCCGAATTTTCAGTGACTTCGGCAAATGCATCATTGATGAAAAATCCAGATGATATAACAAGTAAAGCTAAAAGTCCTACAAAGGAAATATTCATGTTATATTTTTCTATTAATTTGGTTTATAATTTACTACTAAATTTTTTTAGACTGGGTACACAAATCCTCTGATTTTTTGAGACTAAAGAGTAGATATTTCCAATCCTTATTCTAAAGAAAGTTTTATCATATAATCTTCCAAAAATCCAGCAGCTAACAACAGGCCAATTAGAATACCAATCTCAATTAGGGTTGGTTTTAACAATAGACTAAGATTGGTTTTTTTTGTAATTGCTCTAATCAATATACAACTGCTAGATGTCGCAAGAGAATAGGCAGCAATCTCCATTAGTCCAAATGGGGAAAGAGAGAGAATAGCTATTGGTGGAATTTCTCTTAA
>JAUWQG010000137.1 GCA_030611185.1 Nitrososphaerota archaeon | reverse complement strand
CTTTGGATTATCATTTATTTCTACACGTCCACATTCTTCCCCTAAAACAATACAATTGAAATTAATTTTTTTTAGATAATCTAAAACTGTTTTTTCAGCCACCAAGTCAATGTTTCGTGAAATATCTCCACCAGCACCTCTACCAAAATCACCTGCAGCATCTTTTGTTCCAGCTAGGTTTTTTACATTATCGTAAACTTGGTTTGAGACTTGACGTAATACTTCAATTACTTCCATAACCGAAACGAATTTTGGCGTAATTTAAATGAGAAAAATTCAAATCTTTTATTTTCTGTTGTTATCTTTGTGATCTAGTCTTCTTCTTCTGCATTTCCAGTTTCTTTAGAGAGATGCTCCTTAACCAATTGGTTACGTTTCTCATCGAATCGTCCAATTTCCTCAGCTTCTTTTTTCTCATCGCCTTGGTATACTGTTCGTATGGGCCATGGTATTCTAATGTCATAATTTTTGAATTCATTGTACATGATTTTTCGCATATCACTTTTCATTTTAAATTGAGAGCCATAATCTCGCACAAATACTCTGAGTGCAAAATCAAGTGCTGAGGCATTAAAAGAATTAAACCGTACAACAGGCTCACCCACACTTATATGAATATCTTGATCACACCCACAACTTGGTTTGTGTTCATCAAGGTATGGACATCTCTTCTGTCGGGCCAGGTGGTTGCCATTTCCATCCTTTACTTCTTTCATGGCACGTTTGCCTATCTTAATTAGAATTGCTTCTACTTGGTCTGGATCATTCAGATATGAAACTCCAACCTCAATGGTGGCAGGAACAAGCTTGAAATCCTTAGTAAAGTTGATTATTTCTTCTGAGACGATTTGTTTTGTTGGAACAATTACCAAAGACTCGCTGAGACCATGCCTGATGTAAGTTATTCTTGGCGTGATTTTGTATACTAGGCCGTTGTATCCACTGGGTAATGTTATCCTGTCACCCTCTTTGATTACCTTGTCTTTTTTTATCATGATATATGCAAAGTAGTTTTCCATTGTCTCTTTTAGTGCAAGTCCTACACCAAGTGCTAGTCCTCCAGTGGCAGTTGCCAAAACCACCAAGTCTACTCCCCACCATGTAACTACACCAAGTACTGTACCAAGAAAAATCCCTATCGGTAAAATTTGTTTTGCAGATTTTGGAACTCCCTCTTTCTGTTTTTTTGAATACCCTGGTGGCTTTGAGCTTGGAATTAATGGCTCATAATCATTTAATCTCTTTTGTTCTCGCCATATGTCAATTGGGTAAATTTCTGCTGGCACAGCTCCTGGTTTTAGCTTTTGTCCAGTTTGGTTTTTGCCGGTAATACAATTTTTATAATATTTTTCATACTTTGCTCTCTCTGATTTTTTCCATTCTTTAAATGGATTATCTACTAGCTTATCATAACTACCAACAGGTATACCCTTGGATGTATGATACTTTTCAAGAAGTTTTAGGCCATCTTCTGTTTGAATATATTTTTGAAATTCATCATCTTTCATGCCATGAGGAGTTGTCTGGGGTGGAGTCCACTTGAAGCATTTGTGGAATAAATTATCATCATCTGTAAATCCCCGCAAGTCATACCACTCTTCGTAATCCTCTCTTTCCAGAATTGATTTATCACGTTTTGTTAAAGCAATTGGAACTAGGTGGGATACTGTCCAGCCAATTACTAGTATGTTAATAGAATTAAGAATTTTTGCAAATTTTTCAGCAGGATCTAATCCACCTGTACCATCAATTGTGTTTTCTACCTCAAAGAGCTCTGCAGTTTGTATGTATACATTAATGGATGATACAAGGGCTATTGCAAAAAATGGTAGTACTGCCTTGCGAACAAATCGAGAAATATGTGGTCGTGTATAGTTGAATTTTTGAGATGAAATCCAGTGAGAGAATTTACGGTAAATTATCCCGATAACTATCAAACCAATGATTAAAAAAACAAAGGCTAACTGAAGTGACTCAGAAGATGCTAAAAGCTGTGGTATGGTTTCAAATTCTCCTACAGAAATCTGTGAAACATTCTCTTCAGCCATAATTACTTGTTTACAATTTAATCTAGAATACAAACGTTAAGATTGTAAGTAGTTATTGACCAGATTTAGACAAAGTAATACATCATCCTTTTAGAAATTAGAAAATAACTCTAGAAAACTTATTTTTTGGGAAGGATTGCAAATTAAGGCAATTACACATTCAACCAATTTGTTCGTAAAGTTAATCTACTTGAATCCAAATGAACTTTTATGATTGGAACTTGTCATAAATGTCACAGATCAGAAATTGAAGTTGTAAAAACTACTGTATTGATTAGTGAGATCGGAACCACTGACATTCCACTATGTTTGCAGTGCAGAAAGGATTAATCTCCGATCTTAGCTAAACTTTTAAAATTTAATTTTTGTGCATATCTAAATCCATTTTTATCTCTAATTTGGTAGGTGAATCCACGTGAACTTGAACCACTATCTGTCACAGTAAGGGATCTGAACTATCACTTTAAAACCCGCCCCTGGCACTTTTTCTGTTCAAGTAAGAATTCTTCATAATTTTTATAAACAAGCCCACCTCTTGTTTTTCGGCATTAATGGCAGAAAAAAAGGATATAAAAAAATCATCGAAAGCAAAAACAGCTAAATCAAAAGCAAAAACTAAGAGTAAAAACGAATATTTTGATGACGGAATAGCAATAATAGATGATGATCTATCAGTCGATCAAGAAAAAATCAATGAAGAAAGAAGAGCGTATCTAGAGGAAGCAAAATCTCAAGAAGCCTCAGATTAGACATATTTACAAGAATTTTCAATACAGTAAACTTTGCCAATATTTATCGTTACTACAGAAATATGAAAAATTAAAGTGGTTTTGTTCAAAAATTTACTTTATGTTATTTTCTTCTAAAAAGGTAGAAACTCCCTGCTCAAACTGAGATTTTCTCCTTGAAATAACTTTATGAATTTCTTCTATTTGCTGTGCTGATGGCATTTGGCCATACAGTTGGTCAAAAGCCTGAATGTAACTTGACAATTTCCAATTAATGTGCCAATTAAGAATTCAAAATTGCTTGAAAGAATGACTGGAATTCCACTAACTAA
>JAUWQG010000154.1 GCA_030611185.1 Nitrososphaerota archaeon | reverse complement strand
GATCAAATGCCAAAAAGTATTTTTCATTTCGTTTAACATAATCTGCATCTAAAAATAACATCCGTGAAAACTCGATTCCATCTTTTGTAAACGGAGATAAAATAATAAACTCACTATATCGTTTATCTTTCCCAAGAGATGTTAGTAACTTTTGGATAGAGCTTGTTTCAATTCGGAATATTGCACAATTTTTCTTTCCTGTAACAATTTTGATAGGGTGGCCATTTTTTTTATCAGGAATTCGTTTAATGGTGGTTGTTTTTGTTGGATCCTTCATGTTAGTAACAATTATGGGAATATCAACCCCATTTTCTAGAATTTCTTTTATTGCAATCGGATCTAAAATTTTCATTCCAAACATCCCAGCTAATCTCGCTTCATTATATGATAATTGATCAACTTCACTAAGACCGGTTTCAACAATTTTGGGATCAGCTGACACTACAGCACTATCTTTTTCAAAATCAATTTCAGTATCATATTTTTTGTGAAATAGTATACCAAGATCTGCTGCCGTTCTATCTGAACCCCCTCTCTCATATGTGGTAGTAATGCCATCTAGAGTTTTTCCAATAAATCCTCCGATAGTTACTACATCATTACATTCTACGAGTTTCTCAGTATAGGCCAATCTAGTTCTTGATTCAGAGGCAAGGAAATTAGTAGATTCTATGTTGTTATCAGTAATTATTGGCCAATTCTCATAGTTTACAGTATCAGAAGTAATTCCATTGCTTTTTAGAATAAAATTCATTACATGTGCCATTAGTATCTCTCCTGAAAAGGCCAATGCCTTTGAGCGGATTTCATCAGCAAATTCTCTCTTCTCTGAGGCCTCATCAAGTGCCCTTTGAGATTTTTCTAAACATGAATTGATTATTTCGTTACACTTTTCTTTATTTTCCGCACTAACTAATTCCAAAATTTTCTGATAGGAAGATTTGACAACCTCTAGTGAAACACTAGTTCCATTTTCTGCATTTCTACCTTGTTCTAAAATTACATCCGTCAAAGATCGTTTTTGACCATCAAAAATTGTAAGAGGAGCTGAAAATACTGCAATTACTTTGGAGTCTTTTTTCAAATCATTAATTCTCTCAACTATAACAGGAATTGATATTCCGTCAGGTCCAATGGCACTACCACCAAACTTTGCAACAACTAATTTTGTCATGGTACAATATCAAATCAAAATTACCATCTATTAATGGTTTGATTGATTTCACTTAAGATAACAAGTCTTTGATAATATTTGCAGCATTTTGAGCACCATTTTTTTTAATTGGATTTCTTTTCTCTTCAAGTTTTTCTAAAATCAGTTTTTCCAATCTGAATAAATCCTCAAATTCAAATCCTTCCTCCTTAGCATTATCCTCCTGCTCAAAATGTCCTTTTATAGGAATAAAAATTGCAGGTGTTCCATACTCTTTAGCCTCATCTATGGTAGATTTTCCTGCCAATGAAACTAGTACATCTGCTGCATAAATTATTTCATGAAGATTATTTACAAATCCTAAATTCCTTATATTCCCAAATTTTTTATTCATTGCAGGACCCGTCACTAAAACAATTTCACACTCGTTTATCTTTGGGAAAATCTCCAAAGCCTTTTCAATTAAAAACAATCCTGCATCTGTACCGCCAATTGAAATCACAATAGTTTTTTTATCAAAGGAAAATTTCTCTCTTAGTTCTTCTCTTGAATACATTGTTTGTCTCACAATAGGTCCCACTCGTCTGATATTTCCTTCATCAGGACCATCTTCTGGAAGAATTACTATGTCACATTTTTTTATTATTTCTTGCATTGATTTGTTCATCTTTTTTTCAATAAATGATGCAAATCCTTTTGTAAATTTAGTTTCTAAAATATCTGTAATCAGTACTGTTGGGATTTTTTTAGCTTGAGCAACAGCAAGAGAAGCAAAATCTTCATCACTTACAACCATTTTTGGATTATCATCTTCAATAATTTTATTGGATATTTTTTTACAATCTTTATAGTATTGATAATATTTCCAAAGCCATCTTGCAGGATTTTTTAGAGAACCATCTTCCACAATGAATTGTGGTGGCTTGTAAACATCCTCTACCTTAAAATCTAAATTTTTTAAAATTTTAGCAGCACCGACACCTGTTACAAA
The DNA here is from genome assembly GCA_030611185.1 of Nitrososphaerota archaeon. Classification (GTDB taxonomy): domain Archaea; phylum Thermoproteota; class Nitrososphaeria; order Nitrososphaerales; family Nitrosopumilaceae; genus Nitrosomaritimum. The sequence goes on along the minus strand of JAUWQG010000154.1, from coordinate 698 downwards.
ATTTGTGGAAATATCTTCAAAATAATTTGCTACGGCAATATCTCTAGTTACATGACCTAGACCTATGGGACTAGAAAAAAATTCCACCTCTACCATAATTCTTTTAAAATTTGATTAAATTTCTAGATTTCTGATTGTCTCAAAGTTTAAATGGTTTTTTAAAAGGTAGGTTTCTGGGCTCATAGTCCAGGTCGGTTATGACGTCGCCCTTACACGGCGAAGATCCGGGGTTCAAATCCCCGTGGGCCCATTCACTTTCGGGGTTCTTATTCTTGAAATACATAATAGAAAATCATGCCTAGTAAGCCTGAGACTGTACTCAAAAAGATAGGTCTGCTGCCATCTCATCAGCTGCAACTATGTCTGAAATTCAAGGACTGGTTGGGTAATCATTTCTTTGTAAATATCGGTACATGCCGGCACCCGCTAAATCCTTTCTGTGAGTTGCATTTTTTCTGTTTGTGATATGATCAATTGTTAAGAATATTAAAAATTCAAGCTCCCCGCAACAATTACAACATGGAACATCCGAATTTGATATCTTTTTTGAATAATGGCTAAGGACATCGTATTTTATTTTGAGATTATTTTCCTTAGCACGTTTGTTTAGTTGCTCTTTTACTCCTGGTCTTTGGGCGTATTCTTTTCTGTACTGTCCTCTTCTTTCTTTTACCTCTGGCCGTCTAGAGTATTCTTTT
>JAUWQG010000132.1 GCA_030611185.1 Nitrososphaerota archaeon | reverse complement strand
AATATTTGGGTGAGGTGGATGAGTAGAAGGATGGCCGTAGTGGTCAGGATATTCTTTAAGCATGGTACTGTAATGATGTTTCATCAATCCTGTGACTCCAAGGCCACCCATATGACCACTTGCGCGATGCTGAGCTACTTGTCCCCATCCCATATTTCGGCCTCCTCGAAGTCGTCTTGTTTTTCTTAGTCTTGTTGCCATTTTAGATCATGCGCCTCACAATTGTTCCAAGTTCTTTGTTTAATCCAAGAACACCTTTTTGTCCATACAATTTCTTTGTACTTCGTTTGAATCCGTGTCGAGGTGGAGCTAAAGCAAACCAAGGTTTTAGAGGTTTTAATTTTGATAGAGTTGCTTTACCTTCAGCTAATGCTGTGGCAAGTTCATCAATACTATTGAATCCAAGTTCTTTAAGATCTTCTGGAGTAACTTTTTGATACCCTGATTTTCGTACTTTTTTATCAAGGATATCTTTGGCCAAATCAGCATCCAATTCAATCCAAGAAATGTAATGCATGACCTTCTTTAGCATGCCTAATGTGGTATCTTTTGCTGGTAAAATTGTAGCACGATATTTTTTATCTAGTTTAAGCAAAGTCATAGTAGTGGATGCCCAGTATGGAACATCTGCTTGACCTTTTATTCTAACAACAAGATAGGCATTTGCCATTTTTATCAACCTTGACTGAATGTCTGTCTAAGACAATCCAATATTGCTTTTGAAGTAGAATTCATTGTTGGTGTAGAACCTTTAGCTGTAGTCCATGCATCTTTTAGTCCAGCTAATTCCAATAATCGTTTAATTTTACCTCCTGCTACCAATCCTAATCCTCTAGGAGCAGGAATAATTTCAATTGTAACACTTCCACCTTTTCCTTTAATCTTGAATGGGACAGAATGTTTTTGATCACATCTACATTCCCAACTTCCACAACCCAATTTTATTGGGCTTACGTTAAGAAATGCCTGGCTTGTGGCTTTTTCAATGGCAATTCTCATCTGTTTTGATTTTCCTTGACCAATTCCCAAGTAACCATTTTCATTTCCTGCCGCAACAATTGCTTTGAATCTTGTTGATTGTCCATTAGAAGTCATTTTTTGAATAATTCCAACATCAACTACTTCACTTTTCAAATCTGGAAGTAGTTTTTTGATAATACCTGCTTCTTGAATTCTTAAACCGGCCTCTATAATTTCTTCAATTGAAGATATTTCGCCAGAATTTACTTTTTGTCCCAAAATTGTTTTGGGAACCCATACTTCTTCTACAGGTTCTCGTCTTGGTCTTCTGGTTTGTTTTTCTCCCGGTCTACCTCCACCATATTGCACAGGTCTACCTTGACCTGGTCTACCTTGACCTGGTCTACCTTGACCTGGTTTAGTTTGACCTGGTTTAGTTTGACCTGGTTTAGTTTGACCTGGTTTAGTTTGTGATGCTTGACTCATGTCTACTTGACCTCGCTATCAATAGCTGATTTAACTTTTGAAACGTCATTTTTTACAGTAAGATGTTCTCCGTTAATTCTTTCATTTGGTGGAAATGTTTCTGAACTAGCTGGAACTTCTAATCCTGCATCTATTACTCCTTTTAATGCTGCAGCCATTCTCTGAGTATATTTTCTTGTACCAGTATACAAAATGGCTCCCTTTGATCCTTTAACAAGTGCTTTCTTTCCTGCAATATATCCAGTAAGATATGCGGCAGGTACACTTTTTCTTGAACCTTTCCACCCTTTTTCAAGTAAATATCTAGAATGTGCCGAGGCTACAACCTTATCTCCAGTTATTTCTGGTTTTAAGATTTGAACCTGAGTATTTTCATTAGAAATGTTAACTGTAATGAATTCACGTTTTCCCATTAACATGGTACCGCGTTTTCTATAATTGGTCTTTTCCTCTCGAAGTCTTCTCAATATTTTTGAACGAGCCATCTACAGAACTCGATTTTGAATCTGCTCTTATATACGTTAAGCGCGAATTAGAGAAACAAGTAATGCTTTTTGAGTATGCAGTCGATTTTCTGCCTCATCCCAAACAACTGATTGCAATCCATCTATAACAGAAGATGTTACTTCGCTACCTCTTTTTGCTGGAAGACAATGCATAAAGATTGCATTGTTATTTGCAGCCTTCATCAATTTAGAATTTACTTGGTATTTTGGAATGAATTTTTTTGTTCTTTTTGGATCACGATTATGAATGGATGTAAAAGTATCAGTTACAACAACATCCGCATTTTTAATTGCCTTTAAGGGATCCGTTGTCATTTCAATGTCAGTAAATTTTCTAGCTTCGCTTACAACATTTCTATTCGGTTCGAATCCTTTTGGTGTTGCAATAGACATCTTCACTGCTGATAATGCACATCCATGAATCATTGAATTACAAACATTATTTCCATCACCTATCCAAGCAATTTTTAATCCCTTGAGTTTTCTCTTCTTTTCCTTGATAGTCATAAAATCTGCAAGAATTTGGCACGGATGAAAGGAATCCGAAAGGCCATTTATGACAGGTACACTGGAGTATTCAGATAATTTTTCCAATAAATCATGATTATAAACTCTAGCCATAATACAATCAGTATATCGTGAAAGTGTTTTTGCAGTATCTTCAATTGATTCTCCTCTGGATAATTGCATGTCATTTGAGGATAGATTTATCGCATTACCCCCTAATTGATACATGCCTATTTCAAAACTTACTCGTGTCCTAGTAGAAGGTTTTTGAAAAATCATAGTAAGAGTCTTGTTTTTTAACAAAGGTTTGTTTCCACCTTTTTTCAATTCTTTTTTTAGTTTGATAGAAAAATCAATTAATTGAGAAAACTCTTTTTGGGACAGTTCCGACAAAGTGAGTAAATTTTTAGTTTTTAATTTCATTTTTTAAAGAATCCAAACCTCCCTCTTTTCTTTTTAGATTTATTTTCTTCTTTATCTGGTTTTTGTTCCTCATCTTCCTTAGATTCTTGTTCGTCGAATTCATTTTCAGTAATTTGCTGAGTTTTATCTCCAGGTGTTGGCTTTCCTTTGTTAATCCATTCTTTGATTTTCTTACTCAATTGTCTTGCTTCATTATCTCCCTCAGGTGGTCTAACTTCAAACAACTCAGAGTATTTTGAAATATCCTCATCAGAGATTCCTGCAAATGGATCATCAGAAATAACATCTGGTTCTGGAGTTGGCTCTGGTTCTGGAGTTGGATCCGTAGTTGGCTCGGG
>JAUWQG010000019.1 GCA_030611185.1 Nitrososphaerota archaeon | reverse complement strand
GAATCATTATCTGCTGTTGCTCCAAAAACTGTGATTTTACTGCTACCTGAATCGGTGTTTGGATTTTCAGCATAAATTGTTACATCTCCTGGTTTGTTTATCTGAAATTCTCCTATGGCAAAATAATCTCCTTCATTTATTGTGATTTCATTTTGAAAAAGGGTTATAATTTCAGAATTTGAAGCGCTAATAGAGATAACTGTATCTTTTTTTGCCAAAGTTGGACTGGAATCAATGTCTGCTAACTCTACTGAAAAATATCCTTTTGTTGGGCCATTTATTGTAAAAGTATCAGGGACAGTTTTTAATAATAATTGTTGTTCTCCTTGTTTGATATCATAAATTATTATTTCAAATTCTTCTGATGCAAAACCCGGCGCTGCAATTGCAATATTTGCAATTCCTGAATCAATTGCTTGTAACTTTACTGATGTGATTGATGTATCTTTATTTGTAGATAATTCTAAAATTTTAACAATGGTTTGATCTGACGATGTAACTATTAGATTTTCAATAGTATTTGGAATTGGAATATTTTTTTGTAGTCCATACACTTGCAAGATTCCTTCTGTGCCTTCAACTAATTTTCCTGGCAATAGTTTATAGCCAAAATCTTTAGGTTCCTGACCGTATGTATTTGGTGTAATTATGGATGCTACAATTAACAATAAGAGCAATATGGCTTTCAATACATGAAAAATTACTTGAAAAATCGATATAATACTCTGTATGACTTTTAATGAGACATCTAGATGTGCCTAGAAGAGTGAATTCACATCGATTATTGAAAATTGAACCAATGTAATTCCGATCATTGTAATCACTACCAGTATTATAGAATAGAAAAATCCTCCTGAAAATGCACCCTTGATTACCCTGCCTAAGAATAATCCTGCAGTCCAAGATTGAATCAGTACAATGAGTGGGAATAGCCCTAAGGATGAGGGGGCAATCTGCCCTTCAATGTTGGATATATTTTGACTCTCTTGGGCAATATCTCCAAAAGAATCAATTACCAATAAAGTAGTAAATCCTGTTGTGCCCATTAAAATAAATCCAACAAACAAATACGGTAATAACAATTCTCGTTTTTCCTTTTGAATTTCTTGCATTCGCTCACTAGTTTCTGTCAAAGAATCAAGTGTTTGTGGATTTCCACCACCTGCTGAAATTAATTCAAAAAGTATGTTGAAACTAATTAATACATTAAAAGTTTCAATTTCTTTTTGTATGTCTTTAAAAATTGTTTTAAAATCAACACCCCATTCAATTTTATTTGCAATTCCATTTGCAACTGAATTAAACATGCCGTATTCTTTTCTTTTACATGCATGAATAACACTACCTTCAGGACTCATTCCAGTTTTTCGTGCCTCTGATATGGTACGAAGTATTTTTGGTGTGGCGTCTTCTGATGCAATAGTCATTGCATAAGATTTTTTAAAATAAATCGTTGGGACGATTGATGATGCAATAAGTGCGCCCCCTAGTAAATATGGCTCCATCGCGGGGTCAGGAATTACATCCAATCCAATAACAATTCCACTTATTATTAATGCAGGAGCTGCAAACATGATAATTTTTTTAATGTTAATTTCAGGACTCTTTGAGACTGCATTGTTATTTGCAGCAAAAAGAAAAAGTGCAGATATGGCAGGTGTTAAAATTAAAAATATAACTTCACTGCTTATTCCGTTTTCTGATGTTGCAAATGGGTCTGAAATTACAGCAGCGCTAATAATGTATACTGCCAACATGACCACTTGGATTGTCATATATGCTTCAACTAGTGCTCCTAGCTTGACTACTGACTGTTTTTGTGATTCAGCGTGCCTATCATATACTGTTTTCATTTTACTTTTAAGATAATTTATGATGTTTCCACCACTTTCCACAGTTGATACATAGCCATCAAAAAATTCTCCTAATGCCTTTGAGCTTGAACGAGTTCGCACTTGACGCATTACTTCTAAAGGATCTACTCCGAGTAAATCAATACGTTTTAACATTTTTTGAGTTTCATTTTTTATTGTAGGCAACAACTCCATCGATTTTACACGTTGCAGCATAAAATAGGGTCCAATTCCTGCACTGCTTAGCAAAGTCACCATTGTTATAAAATATGGTAATTCTGTGTTGATCTTTTTCCCTTGTTTGCGCTCAAATCCTTTCTCATTGATTTTACTAATTGACAACATTATGCTTCATCACCATAGTTTATTTTTTTCAAAACAGAATTAGGATCATTGTAATATTTTCTGATCATTTCTGTAACTGTTTTATGTTCACGAATATTGTTAGATGACATCCATTTCAAGATTTTTGTTCTTTTATGATGTTCTTTTAGTACTTCATCAAATTCATCACCTGTGTGTTCTGAGATTTTTTTAAGATTTTTACTTGTACCAAATGAATGTTCAAAATAATCTGACTTTGGATTCCATGTTGTAACCGCATTTGGTGCAGTACTGCTTGATATCTCTTCAATGGAAATTGCACGCCTCATACTTTGACCGGTCACTTTGTCTTTCACTCTTTTTATTACAAGGGCACAATTCATCAAGGAAAGATATGCAGGAGGTATGTTCATTGGTTTTTGTTGTAATCTTTTACTTGCAGAGTCCAAACTATCAGCATGCATGGTACATAGACCTCCATGACCTGTAGCCATAGCTTGGAACATAACATAAGCTTCTGAGCCTCTAATTTCACCTACAATTATGTAGTCTGGTCGGTGTCTTACTCCCGATTTGATTAACTCGTATAGTCCAATTTCTCCTTCATCATTTGATCCATATCCACTTCTTGAAATTAAAGAAAACCAATTATCGTGAGGAAGATTGATTTCTGCAACATCTTCTACTGAAAATAATTTGTCATTCTCACTTACCAATCCTGCAATTGCATTAAGGACAGTTGTTTTTCCACTACCTGTGGAACCAATTATCATAATTGACATTTTTGCTTCAATCATCATCCAAAGATATGCTGCAGTTTCAAGATCAATTGTACCAAATCCTATAAGATCCACGATTGTATATGGATCCTCTTTGATTTTTCGTATGGTAAAGCTGGTTCCTTTGGGTGTAATTTCTTTTTGATATAACACTGAAATTCTATGGTTCCCAGTTATGGCAAGGTCTGAAATTGGATGTGCAGTGCTAACGTGTTTTCCAGCTTTGAATACAATTCTTGTAATGAATGAATTTAATTTCTGATGTGACTCAAATGAAATGTTTGATGCTAAACTGTCATAATTTCTATGCCATATGTATAATGGAATATTTGGACCACTACAGCTAATGTCTTCTATGTTTGGATCATGCATTAAAGCATCAATTTCCCCATAACCCATAATGTCTCTTTTTAAAAAATACTTGACTTTTTCCATGCTAGCTACCGGATTGGAGATGAAAAATCCTTCATGCTTTTTAATTACATCATTTAGGTGAGCGTCGAATTTTTTTCCTTTTGTAGTTTCCAGAGAGTCTAGACTTTGCTCTACAAAGGTGTACAAATCTTTGTAAATTCGCTCCTCGTCAAAATTTAGTTTAATTTCATCTACAAAATACTGAAAACTAGAATTTTTTTCATCCCATAAAATTTTGGCATAACTAAAAGGTGCATTTAATGGATATTCCTTTACTATCTTAAATTGACTTGAAACCTCATTGGTGACACTTTCATCTAACAACTCTTGATTAAGAACACTGCTTAATTCTATTTGATTATCATTTACGGATTTCAATTTTCATTCTCCAAAATAAAAATAAAATATAAAGAGAGATACAAAAAATTACACTCTCCCTATGGGTTTGCGATGATTGTACTTAGGGGAGCGCCTGCTTCTCCTGCAAATATGTTCAACGTTGTTGAAGCACCTGCATCAAGAGTAGTCAATGTCCCGTTTGCCATTTGGAAGTAAACGATTGTTCTTTCTCCCGGATTAAGTCCAACTGGGCCTGAACCTTGTGATAGACATAACGTTGGCTCTCCTGCATCACCACCATCAAAGTCAATTGACAATGTTGTTGCTGGATTGGCACATGCTACTGCATCAACAGATGTAGAATCATTCATTAGAGTTCCTGCACCTGCACTTCCTTCATGAATAAACTGGCTTTGGAAGTTTCCTACAGTAACTCTAGTTTGATCTTGGTCAAAATACCAATTTGAAAATGGTACTGTTTTGCCTTTGATAGAAATGGTGTCTACAGATAAAATCTTGTCACCGTCGTTTCTAACACCTGCTGCTCCCCACGCATCACCTGCGGCATCAGTAGCATTTACCCAGAGCTGAATTCCTTGTACTTCTACACTCTCTTGCTGGGCAACTGTTTGGAACATACTTGTTCCATACAAAACTACACCAGATCCGAGTACTACAGAAGCTACCAGAATAATTACAGTGGTTAATACTGTACTGATACCTTTTCTCTTTGCGAAAACGTGGTTTTTCATTATTACTAAAAAAACACTGTATGAGGTTATAGCATCTAATGTGTAATATTTTTGAACAGACAATAATAAAACGCATCTAAAAATTATTCAACATATCTAATAATTTTATGGATTTAAAGGATATTTATTAAAATTATTCCAAGTATCATCAAACTACATACAAAAATTTACAAGGATCTAGAAGATTTCATACGATAAATTCTTACAAATTTATCCACTAAATCTCGTATATTTACTCCCCAACATGAATCAGAAAAATACTTTGAAATATTTGGTGATAAGCCAATTCCGATTACATCCACACCCATTCTTTCTACTTGTTTAATCGCAAGGGATAGTTTTTGGTCATAATTCCATAATCCTGTGGGAAAATCATCAGTAAAGACAAAAAGATGTTTTAAATCTGCAGGGTTACTTGAAAGCATTCTTCCTGCTAATAAAATGGCATCAGGTGTATAGGAAAGACCACCACTATGCAAACCTCCAAATCTTGCTTTGGCATCTTGATTGTATTTTCCTTTATGATCTTTTAATATGGAAAATTTTTGATCATAACTATAAAGGCCCCATGAACCTGCCGGTCCTGTTAATTCATCAGATGCTTCTGCAAGACAAAGCATGAAATCTTTGACCTGCTCAAATCGTAATTTTAAACTTGCACTATTATCAATTAGTATTGCCCATGTTTCTTCAATTCTTTGCTCTTCTGATTTATTAAAAACCTCTGCATAATCTTGAGAATTACTAGCAATTGCTTGAATTGCCATTTCCATATCTATTTCACCATAATAATTCGATTGAGGGTCTTCGGCATTGTTATACACAGTTCTGATTTGCTCTCTAATCTTTTTTAATATTTTTTTATTTTTTTCTTTGAGTTTAAAATATTCATAAATATCTTCACTTGGAACAATTATTTCGTCAAAATTTAATCCTACAACGTCCTTACGAATTTTATGTAAAATATTTTCAATTCTGTCTTTCTCTTCAAGATATAAAAAATTTAATTTTTTAATAGTATTTTCAAATTTTCCTGAAGGTAAAAATTCCATATGATTTTTTGGTAAAATTAATGATTGTTTGGAATTATGTTGTTCATAATATGATGGAGCATCATCATGTAAAATCTGTCGATTTTTATATAATTCTGATGCCCACCTTAGCAAATTATTTTGGTGCTCTTTATCAAAACTTATGAGTTCTTCATTGCTCATTTCTTGTTTAATTGAATTAATTGTTTTTGAGCCTATATTGAGTGTGAATTTGGATTCTGTTTTATTAAATCTGTTGTATTGATCATGATTGTTTCTGATTCTAGAAAGATTGTCCCAAACATCTGGATTGGTTGATAAAAGATATCGCTCAACGGCTTCATCTTCAATAAAGTCAATCACCCTCCAAAATATCTGTGGAGTTTTATTCTCAATCCACTTATTGTATAGTGAATAATTTGATACAGCAATGTGAGCTGCTAGATGATAAACTGTTGCTAAAAAATAACTCCATGCAATGATTAATTCTTGTGGCGAGTCTTTGAATAAATAACCTGAATATATTATGCCATTATCCGTTTTTTTTGGAATTGGTATTCTTACTTCTATTTTTGGTTCAAATTGAATTGAGGGAAAGAAAAATTTTTCAGATAACAGTAATCTAACATCTTTGAAATCTCTTTGTGCAGTATCGTAAAAAATTTTATAAATTATATCAAGAAATGTTTGTTGCAATTATCATCATTAAGTTTTGTTTTCGTTATTTTGTTCTTCTTTTACATCTGATTCTGTACTTTTAATTTCAGCTTCATGTGATCCTTCTGTTGATTGATCATTTTCATTTACCTCCTTAACACTTTCAGATGGTTGAGTATCTAGAGGTTTTTCATTAATGTTGTCTTGTTTTTCAGTTTGTTGTATGGCTTCTCCAACATTATTTTGAGATATTGTATGAGCCGGTGATGGGATTTTCATGTTTTTTGATATAATATACATTAAAGGAAATAATTCTTGATAAATTAAAGATACAACTTCGGGAGTTTTTTCATTTTCTTGTTTTAGAAATTTCTCAATTTCTGATTGCTCTCCACTTAGTGTGGTGTTTCCACTGATGTTTATGACTGAATTTTTTGGATTTGAAGTTAAGTCAAGAGAATATTTTAGAACTGTTTTCTCTTCATTACTTGATTCCTCTTCAAGGTCAACATTAATGTCATATTTTTTAAAATTAATTTCTTCATTTGAGGTCTTATTGAACATTAAATTAGATACTTCTATCTCATGATTCATGACTAATATCGAAGTTATTGGTAATTAACAGCCTGTCTGTAGCATGACAATACATCTCTTTTGTTTAACCTATTTAGAATGAATAAATTTCATGATTTCAAGTAATTCTGAAGGTAGTGTTAAGAATCATCAGACTTCACGAATTGATAATGATGCTTTTAGTCTAAAAATTAATTTCTCAAAAAATAAGAAAGTAGATTCTACAAAATTACATCAATATGATATTAAAAGATACATAAATCCAGATAATTTTGATTTCCCGGCAGACATGCAAGAGTTGATTCCTACTGACACTCCACCTTATTATGACAAGGGAGACAATTATGTTGAAAGAATCGTTAGATCCTTGGGTTATTTCAAACAATGTGCATGTATTGGACCTAGTGGTACGGGTAAAACACACATCGTCTACCTTGTAGCTGAATTAACTCAACTTCCATTGTGGGAAATTAACTGTGGTTTACAAACCTCAGCTTATGATTTATTTGGTAGGTATATTGGATTGGGAAAAGAAAATTGGATTGATGGAATTATTACTTCTTGGTGTAGATTCGGTGGAATTCTTTACCTTGATGAGGCAAACATGATGAAGCAGGATGTTGCAACAAAATTAAATCCTATTTTAGATACAAGGGGACACATGGTATTAAATGAAAAAGATAATGAGCTTATCAATCGTCACAAAGATGCATACATGATTATTAGCATGAACCCTTTTTCATCTGAATTCACTGGAACTAAACCCCTAAACGCTGCTTTTAGACGAAGAATGAGTGTTTGGTTAAATTTTGATTACATGAGTGTAGCTGATCATATTGATGAAAAAGAAATCAATCTGCTAGTAGAAAGATCAGGTATTCAGCGAGAAATTGCAGCTAACATTGTACATGTGGCCGCAAAACTACGTCAAGAATACAAAAATGGTGATTTGCCTTATGGTCCATCTGTGGGAGATTTGGCGAATTGGGCACGAATAATTGCTGACGGGGTATCTCCAATAGATGCAGGAAATGAAACTTTGGTTGCAATGACTAGTGATGATTTTGAGGTTCAAGAAGAAGTTAGAAAAATCATAAATTCAGTTGATTGGGGTGTAATTCAAACCAGTGATGATCCAAAGGTCTTGATAATTACAGCGATTGAAAAATCACTATTGGAAATTGGAAAACCAGATTTAAATAAAGTAAAACAAAGATTGATGGAAGACTATAATCGAACTCTTGCTGACTGTTATGACGAGCCAGAATTCCTAAACAGAATTCTAAAAGATATCTACGGAAAAGCCCATGTCACCATCGTTGAATCCATCAAGAAAAATCTTGAGAGTATGTCTGCATCCAAACCTGTACAAGAATTCCTTGAACAGATTGCGAGGTAAATTCTTGCAATTATTCTATCAAAAATTTGATGTACAGGAGTATCTTCTTTTTACTTTATTGGGAATAACTGCAATTATTTTAGTGGCTAATTTTATTGGACAAGAGGTAGCTGAAAATGCAACACATTGGATTTCAATTATTCTATCTAGCACTGTAATGTTTTTTTCATTTTTCATGGTTTCAAAATATGGGATAAAAGGCAATCATGGAAAGGCATGGATTTTATTCATGTTGTTTTCAGCATATTGGTTTTGTGCAGAAACTGTTGATGTTCTATATGACGTGGTATTAGGTGTGGATGCATGGGAATATGCAGATGATTTTTTCTATATTACTGGCTACCAGTTATTTTTTGCATCTCTTGTTTTTTATTTAAAACCATTTGCAAAACAAATTTCAAAAAAAATGGTTGTTGGAATATCCTTAATTTCAATTTCGTTATTAATTCCATCTTTGATGATGATTGTAGATTCTGGATCAGATTCAGTTAATGGTAATTTCCTAGTGCTCTTAGCATACCCACTCCTGGATTCAATTATTTTGATTCCAGCGTTGATTGGAGTTATTTTATTTTTTAAGGGTGGAGTAAATTTTATGATATCTCTTCTATGTTTAGGCATAATTACCCAGATTATAGGCGATAACAGCGTTCTCTTTTTGTCTCTTCAAAATATCTACTATCCTGGTCATTTGGCAGAGGTATTGTTCTTATGGACATATGCAATGTTTGCATTTGCTCTCTCAAATCAAATAGGCTTGTTTAAGGAGGTATCTGATGATAATTCGTGCCCAGCTTGTGGTAAGACCTGCTCTGGGCATAATTGATGTGCCTAATTGTGCAATGTAAGTTTTTGAAAATACACCTCGATTGATAATATTGAATTTTTTGATTTTTTAGTATGGGTAAGCATGCCAAACGAAGAGCGTTAGCTACTGTAGTGTCAACCGGAATTTTACTTTCTGCAGTAGCTATTATGGGAAGCATGTTAACTGCGTGGTCAAACAGTATTTTTGCAGATGAACAACATGAACTGAACACAGTTTACACAGAGGGTGTAAACAAACTAAACGAATTTTTAGTAATTGAACATGTTTGGTTTGGAAACAAAACGGACATTCCGAATAAATTCCTTAATTTGACAATGAGTAATGTTGGAAATAATGGGTTGAATGTAACTAGAATAACATTGGATAATTCTATCGATAAAACTGATTTGATTATCACAAACGGTGGAATTGTACAGAACGATGATTTCTCTAAAGTTATTAAATATAATTGGACATCAACTGATCCTATACAAGTTTCAGTTACTACTGAAAAAGGATCTATATACCAAACTTATGTTATGGGGCCATGAAACAAAGAAGAGCTTTAACTACTGTTGTTGGAGGGGTGTTTTTTTTAATAGTTATCATTACAGCTGCTAGCTATCTAACTTATAGTATGAATTTATTTGAGAGTTTCTCACAAAATGTTTTTGCAGCTGATCAAGAAAGAGAAAACAGAAAAAAAGAATCCTTTGATATTTCAAAATTAACAATAGAAAATAATAAAATTAATTTAGATATACATAATTCTGGAGACATTCCAGTATCTTTTACTAGATTATGGGTGGAAAATGTAACGGGGGTAGACCAGGTCTACCGATTTGATTTGAACAGTACTGTGACTACTGGAAGTACTGTGAAGAATATTCTTCAGGCCATACCTTTTACAGCATTACAAACTGAATCTTATAAAATGAAACTAGTTACTGATAGGGGAACCACAAAAGAATTTTCTGTAAATGCATCAACTGAACCACTCCATTTGCAATTATTTGCATTACCTGAGGCAGTTCCAACTAACTTTAAATCAACAATCCTATTATCAGTCACAAACAATTCCACTCAAAACACAATTTACACAAACATTCAACCAATTCTTAATGTAACTTCTTTAGGGGCATTAGCAGAATTTGAAGGTTCAACTCCTGACCCACACCCAGTTCTAGAAAAAGGAGAAACCGCAATTTTTGAATGGTCATATAGAATCTCAGGAGATGACGAAGATAAAATTAGATTTGATGCAAGTATTTTAAACGGAGTGCAAGGAAATACTGTTAGTAAAGAAGTAGAGGTTCTAATAATTCAATTTGCTGAAGAGAGTGGCAGTTCTTTGGTGAGCAAATTTTTGACATCCGCATCTTCACCTGATGATGTTTTGATGTTCCACAAAGAAAATTTTGATTCATTGGGAGAGCGACAAATGTTTTCCGCTTCACCGGAAGACAATGTGGGTGATATAATTGATTTTAATTTAACAAAGGCAATTTTTTATACCAATAGCGATGTGAATGTAACAGTCAATATTCCTGATGGAGGTTGGGATGTGATTCTTCGATATGTTAGCAGTCCCATGCCTGAAAGTTTGATGCATAGCGGAACTGATAGTGAAACAATGTCATATCATTTTGAAACTGATCTAGACTCGCCATTAGATACAACCACCAATACTGTAATGACTTTGGGTATTGATTCAAATAGACCTGCATGGGTTTCTACAGGTCATCAAGGCGCAGGCGCATATGCATTTTCAGGGAATCAATTTGCATCAATACTGATTGATGACAACATTGATCTTGATACTAGTCCTGCCACTACATCTGGATGGTTTCATGCTTATAGTACAGGGCCCTCAAATGATCAGATAATATATTTTGGAGAAACCAGCAATGGAAATGATTACCTAAAAATATTTTTAGACTCAAATGGATATTTTGTATATGAACTAGACGCGGGTTCTTCTGGCCAAGAGGCAATTTGTACTAGTACAGTAAACTACAAGGATGACTCATGGCATCATTTTGTAGGTATAATGCCTGGTGAGAATGATTGCCAACTGTATGTTGATGGTAGTTTAGAGGATACAGACACCAACGGTGGATCTGGTACCCTTATTCTTAGCGGCAATATCTATGTAGGCGCACAAGATGACAGTGCAATTAATGGATTTAATGGAATGTTAGATGATATTATTCATTGGGATGACTATGCACTAGATGAAGGTGGCGAAGGAGAAGTAACTGATTT
>JAUWQG010000054.1 GCA_030611185.1 Nitrososphaerota archaeon | reverse complement strand
ATTGATGAATAATCTTGAAACGTGCTGTGAGATCTTTTTTTGATTGTATGATTTGTAGATGATGTGCTCATTTGAATCCAATATTGTTGTATTCACTACTACCCCATCATATCGTCCTGGATATGATACCGTAATTGTTCCAGTGATTTCTGAATTTTGATGAATATCTGTTGAATTTAATTTAAATTCTAAATCACCCATACAGCAATCCCTTGTTATTGCGAATAAATAATTTGTTAAGTGGGCCCAATGGGCTTCGATCCCATGACTTTTGGATTAGAAGTCCAACACGCTATCCATGCTGCGCCATAGGCCCAAAAACTAGCAATTAATTACCATTTTAAGGGTTTACAGCCACTTTTTTTGGTAATTTTCTCTCTCCATTTTGAAAAGAAATTGTTGTGAATACCCTGCATATGGACCAAAATGGTTTACAATTTTTTCATGAAGAATTCCATATTGTTTTTCTGTTATGGTTTTAGTTTCTAGTTGAAATTTATCTGAATAATATTTTTCTAATATTCTAATCATCCATCTATCTAAAGGAAATGATTCTAATTTATTTAATGAAAATAACAAAACACAATCTGCAACTTTATTTC
Source organism: Nitrososphaerota archaeon (assembly GCA_030611185.1). Classification (GTDB taxonomy): domain Archaea; phylum Thermoproteota; class Nitrososphaeria; order Nitrososphaerales; family Nitrosopumilaceae; genus Nitrosomaritimum. Next base: position 5,974 of record JAUWQG010000054.1, on the reverse strand, counting down.
CCACTCCTGGAATTAGACAAATTTCCTCTTTAGCGTTTTGATAATTAGATTTTTTTAGGTATTCAAAATTGATTTTTTCTAAGACTGTTCTATTTGCTGCTTCTTTGATAAATCTAGCACGATATCCAACTCCACAACTTTTAATTTCATTAATAGATGCATTTGCAAGTTTTTCTGGTTTGGGAAATAAAAAAAATTCTTGATTATCAAATTTCACTTTAACTCCAAACTTTTTTGACATTTTTTCTAAACTACTTTTTATTTTTTGAATGTTAGAGTTTGATGATGTGATAAATGAAATTAAACATTGAAAAGGATCTTGTCTTAACAATCGCATTCCCAAATATTTTTTTACTGCTTGCCTAGTTGTCTTATCTTTTGAAATCATTCTTAAGATTTCCTCAAGATTGTCTTTTTCTCTAAGAAAATCTATCTTTTGTTTTGCATATGATTTAATTTTACCCGAATCAGTTATCCTTAAAACATCTTGACCATTAACTCCAAACCAATTATTCTGAATTTGTTTCCAAAGAAAAACTTGCCCGCTATTAATGGTATTTTCTAGATTAATTTTGCAATAATCAACCATTTCAAATGGTTATGATTTCATCAACAGCAGGAGCATGGGCATCTAGTCCAAACTGCTCATGAATTTCTTGGGAAAATTTCTCACAAGACTCAGTATCTCCATGAACTGTCCAAACCTTTGGATTGCCTTGTATTTTTTTAATCACTTCAAACAATTCATTTCTATCTGCATGTCCTGAAAATTGGAATTGCTTTACCTCTGCTTTAACATTCAGATCTTTTCCTCGCGTGTTAACTTTACCAGTATCTAGAAGTTTTTTTCCAGGTGTCCCTTCGCCTTGATATGAAACAAGAGCTATTCCATTTTTACTATTAAAAGATAATTGTTGAAGATAATATGTGGCATTTCCTCCAACCAGCATACCTGCAGGAGAAATAACTACACAAGGCTCTTCAATGGCTCGCTTTCTTTTATCATGATCTTTTATTGCAACAGCCTCATTAATTGCATCAGCAAAAACTTCAGGATCTCTTAGATAATTTGGATGACGGAACATAATGTCATTTACTTTGAGTGCCATTCCATCCATTATGATTTTGTGTTTAAAATTTGAACTTCGTAAAATACATGCAATCTCTTGAGAACGTTCCACTGAAAAAGATGGAATAAACAATACTCCTTTTCTATCCATTACTTCATTTGCAAACTCAATTAACTGATTTTCTGATTCTTTTCTTGGTATCTGCTCGGTTTGAGAATACGTACTTTCAATAATTAAAAGATCGATATCTCCAACATCTAAATCGGCTTCACGTAACATTCTAGAACCGTGAGTTTTGATATCTCCTGTATAGAATAGTTTCTTTTTTTCTGATTCAACTAGTACACTACTTCCACCAATCACATGACCCGTTTCTCTTAGTTCAAATGTTGCATTTCCTTTAGTAATTTTGTGCCTAAAACCAATTTCTTTAGCATTTCTCATCATGTTGTTTAATTCAGGTAATCCAAATGGCTGAGCATCTTTGGTAATTTTTAGCATATCTTCAATGAGTAACTGAGATAAATCAAAGGTTGGTGGTGTGGCATAGACATCGGTATTACCGCTTACAAACAAGGATGGAACATTTCCTGAATGATCAAGGTGTGCATGGGTGATAATTATAGCGTCCAAATCTTTAGGCTTTACATGCAAAGGATATTTTGGAGGAGACCCTCGTCTTCCAAACAATACTCCATAATCTAACAATAAATTTGTCCCATTACAATTTACTAAAAAACCAGAACGACCAACTTCATTGGCAGCTCCTAAAACTTTTACATCCAAGGAATACTCTGAATTCGAATCTATGTTAATACCTTATCAAGACAGTCCCGTTCATTACGTATAATATAGAATCTACAAAAGCTTTAATTAGCGCAAGCTAAGATCCGTTCCTCATGGGAAGAACCTATGATGAGTGGATAAAATCACAAGACCAAGCACTCGTATCAAAAACTCGTGCAGGCGATGAAGCAAACAAGCCACTACTAAATCAAATTAACTGGATTTGGGTGAAGAACCTTATGGATAAAAAACCAGAACTTAATCCATCTTCAGCAGAATTACTCGATTGGGTAACTTCTGGCCAAATCGATGCAATGAGAAAATAAACGTGCTTAACACGTTATCTTTTTGTTTTTTATAAAATTGTTTTATTCTGACCGCATGTAGTTTTTACAATAAAGATTTTCTTTCGATCATTTTCATAACGGGGTTATGAAATTCAATCATGGTTTAAATAGCAATCCATCATTAAAGAATTGAATAAAATGCCAATCGCAATACTTCCAGACATTGACGAGCAAAGATGTATCGGATGTGCACTATGTGTAGAAATCTGTACAACACTTGGTCCTGATGTCCTTAGAGTAAAACCAGTCGAAGGCTGGAAGAGAGGTAAAGCATTTGTCTTTTACCCAGAGAGATGTATTTCTGATGGTGCATGCATAGGTGTATGTCCAACAAAATCAATCTTTTGGATGAGACCAATGAATTACACAGCTGGACAACCAGTACCTCTTCACAAAAACGGTGTCTTCATCAACGGCTGGGCAGAAGACGCAGCCTTATAGACTGTATCTTTTAGCACATATTTTTTTTCTTATTTTTAATTAAGAGATTTTTTCTTTATTTCTTTTGGAAGAACTTTGATAAAGTTTTTCAAAAACTCATCTTTCTTGTCAAAATAAATTTCTGAAAATTTGTTGTTTTCGAAAAATTTAATCCAAGTCTTTTCAAATTCCAAAAATTCTTTTGGATTAAAAATCACTCTTGCAGTCTCATGATGAGCGGCTGGAAAAATATCTGATATTTCATTTGGTATCAGTCCTAGTTGCGGGTTGTAGTAACAAACTTGAAATGATTCAATATTTTTGAATTTTTGTTTTAGGGCAAAATAATCATGTGATAAATATCCTGGTTTTATGTTGGGCTCTTTTAATATGATTATGGCGTTTTTCTTAGTTTTGAATTTTCTAACTATCTCATGATATGAGCGAACTTCTGGTCGATATTGGTCATCTTTATCGTAAAGAAAAATAGCTCTTTCTTTAAATTTTGGAGTTGATTTAGTAAAACTTTCAGAATTATTGATAAAGACCTCGATCATTTCAAATAATTTAGGATGAGCCCTTGCCTTTTTTATGACATATTCCCACAATCTTCCTTCGTAAATGGCCTGTTTTACTTTATCAACTTCAAGTTTTATTGCATGTAAGTTATGTATGGCGATTTCATTAATTTTGTCTTGTCCTTTTAGTTGTCGTAATTCATCGGGGGTATATTTGGAGCATATCTCACAATTACAAGGAAAAACAACGATATCTGAGAGGTAACGTGTCCCATCATCTGTGATGTATCTCTCTTGTTTTGCATATAACATGTATGATGCAGAATCAAAGGTATCACATCCCAGGGCTACTGCAAAAGGAATCGTTAAGGGATGACCCGCTCCAAATAGATGTAAAGGAATTGAGTGAGGCATTTGTTTTTTTGCTGACACTATCATTTGTGCTAATAATTTGAATTCATAAGACTCCATAAACTCTACTGGACTTCCCAGTGCTAACATCTTAAAACCCATATCAACCAAAGATTTAGTCGATCTTTCAACTAAATCAAAATGTTCACCTCCTTGAATTGGACCAATCCATATCTGACCGTTATCATCTCTATCTTCTAGAGTTGTTTTTGAAACTTTTAGAGTATGATTGACATATGCTTCTGCTTTTTTCCATGCTAGACCATACCCTGTTGGCTTGTCCAAGGGAATTGCAAAATCAGTTAAAATTCCTTTTTCAAAATTTGCCATTTCTGGAGGTAAAACATCTACATCACCATATTCAAGAACTTGATATCCGCCAGAATCTGTCATTATTGCACCATCAAAATTAATTATCTTGTGAATCCCTTTTTTTATTGCATCATTTCCATAATTATTTTTAGTAATGTAGGCATTTGTAATTACTAGTTCAAATCCTATTTCTTTAATTTTTTTTGAGGGAATTGTTTGTTTAACAGGATGAATTACAGGCACGAATGCTGGAGTTTCAATTTTTCCATGATTGGTATGAATTACTCCAATTCTTCCAGCTAAGTCAGTTTTTAAAATTTCAAACAATCAACTAATTCCCAACAAAGGCGTTATTTAATTAATGAGCAAAAAATTCGTTTAAATCATTTTTTTCAGCTATCATGGTTAGCCAATCCACTTCTTCAGTCTTAGTTTCTCCTTTAATTGCTTCATTTACTTTTTTAGTTGTTTCTTGGATGCTTTGTGAAGTGACGTCTATTTGTATAGTTTTTTCAGTACCAAATTGAGAAATTGCATCATGAAAAATAACTCCAAGAGCTTCACTTCCTAAATTATCTTTAATTTTCTCTTTAGAGTATTTTCTTTTCTTGTAGATGGAAATCAAGTCGTATGGATTTTTTCGTAAAACTATAACTTTTTTTATTTTATCTGGTGCTAAAACATATGGTGCTAAATGCCCCACAAACAAAACCGGATGCAAAATGGTATCTTTAATTATTTTCTCTAATTTGGCAACATCTACATCATTGGTTTCATTACCTTTTTCAAATAATCCAAACTCTTGAGCAATACTGTTAATATCAATTATTTGTAGATGTAATAATTTACCAATTTCATTTGTTATGGTATGTTTTCCTACACCAGGATTTCCAGTTATAACATAAGACATACCATGAAAATAGAATAAACTACATTAAACAATTTCTGCAATACTAATATGTACAATCCCCTTTCTGTCGTTTATGCAAATTGGCTTACTGGGAAAGGCAAATGTTGGAAAGTCAACTTTTTTCTCAGCTGCCACTGAAACCCCAGTTCCAACAGGAAATTTTCCATTTACAACAATAGAGCCCAATATTGGGGTAGCTTATGTAAAATCTGATTGTGCATGCAAACACTTTGAGATTCCACACGATAATCCTTTATGTATAAACAAGATTCGTTTCATTCCTGTAAAACTAATTGATGTTGCCGGATTAGTTCCTGGCGCACATGAAGGAAAAGGTCTAGGAAACCAGTTTTTAGATGATGCAAGACAAGCTGAGATTCTTATCCATGTAGTTGATATCGCAGGAACCACTGACATTCAGGGACAGCCTGTTCCTGTAGGTACACATGATCCACTTGAAGATGTTGAATTTGTACAAAATGAATTTGATCAATGGTTTGTAAACATACTTCAAAGAGAATGGGATAAAATTACTAGAGAAATTGATCAAAAAAGAGCTAAACTAACTGATGGTATTGCAAAAAGATTCACAGGTTTGGGAATTAAAGACTATCAAGTTTCAGATGTATTACAAAAACTAAATTTAATTTCAAAAAATCCAAAGGAATGGGAAGATTCTGATATCCAAACTTTTGTAAAAGAACTGCGAAAAAATACAAAACCAATAATAATTGCTGCAAACAAAGCAGACCTTTGTAAAGATCTTGATATAATCAAAAAAATTTCTGATACGACTGTTGTTCCATGTAGTGCAGAGACAGAACTGTTGTTACGAAAAGCCTCTAAAGGTGGAATAGTAAATTATTCTCCTGGTGATGAGAGTTTCTCTATTGTAGAAAACAAAGAAATTTTACCTCAACAAAAAAAAGCTTTAGATGTTGTTAAATCTGTATTTACAAAAATACATTCTACTGGCATACAAAAAATTCTAAATACTGCAGTATTTGATTCTCTAAAATTTATTGTTGTATTTCCAGTCGAAGATGAAACAAAACTGATTAACAAGAATGGTGATGTTTTACCTGATGCAAAACTATTACCTGAAAACTCTACTGCAAAAGATCTTGCAGCTTTGATTCATGCAGATATTGCCAAAGGATTTTTGCATGCAATAGACTGTAAAACAAAACAAAGGATAGG
>JAUWQG010000120.1 GCA_030611185.1 Nitrososphaerota archaeon | reverse complement strand
TGTTATGGGTCCAAATGAATTTGTAAAAACATCTGTGCAAACAATTAGTGAAGGTCAATCCTTGGCTCTTTTAAATTCACATTCAATGAAAGAAGGAAAAGTAACACTTGATTTTGAAGCAAGTGAATTTACAACTACTTTGGAATTAGATACTGGAGTTTCTAAACCTACCCAAGTGGAATTGGCATATCCAGATCATTTGTTATCAGGTATGAAAAACACTTTATCATTACAAATTCTAGACAATGAAGGTAATCCTATTTTTGCTAATAAAGATATAGAATTTAGAGTAGCAGCAAATGACAATTCAATTGAAATGCCTCAAACAGTGATTGTCAAAAAAGGAACATACAATTCATTTTTTGAGATAATCCCCAGAGATGTAGTTGAAACAGAAATTTCTGTACTTGCAAGTGATTTTCCATTATCAAAATTTAAACTAAATACCGTTGAGACTAATCCATCATTAATCATCTCCACTGTAAACTCAATAACTGCGGGAGAACCATTTGATCTAGTATTAGATGCAAAAATATTAGATATTCCCCTTAGTAACGTCGAGATAAATTGGGATATTCAAGGAGCCGAAATCCAAGAAATATCCAAAGTTACGGACAGTAATGGAAAAATCAAACTTACTTTGATTGCAAATGATGTGGAGAGCATTAATGTGCAGGCAACCGCTTTGAAATTTGATCAAATTACTACCTCAAAAGAAATCAAAATAACAAAACCCGGTGGAGCATCTCAAGGAAATTCTGAAAATTCAAACGTATTAGAAAACAATGTGGTATTAATTCTCATTCCAGGAGCAGTAATTGGAAGTAGTATACTTCTTAGAAAAAGAGGTTTACTTGACCCAGTGTCAGATAGATTCCCCATAGTTGAAAGTGTTTTCAGCCGAATTGATGAAATAATTGAAAGATTAGAGTTTACTGAAAGATTTGAAGCAATTAAAGAAAAAATACCCATAATCAAAGACCGATAGAACAATTGATTGAAAAGACAGATTAGTTACTTAGGGCATCAAGAAAGTTTTCTGTTGATTTATGAGAAGAGATATTTTTGATGTTTTCTTTTAAGGAACTCATTACATCATGGTACGAGTCACCTAACAAATCTTGTAAAACCTGCTTTAATGCATCAGGATTCTCATAGCAATCTTCTAAAGTGCAGTTGTGATCTTTTTGCAACATTAAAACAATTTTATCAAATTCTTCTAAGCCTAACTCCAAGAAAGTATTTTTCATGGCCAAAGTGACAATAGTTTTTTTCATTTGGTCTAGGGAATCACCTGAAGGCATGCAAAGTTTATGAGTTTTTCTTAGAATATCATCAACATCTATTGGCTCTCTAATGATGGCAGATGGTTTTAATCGATTTAATTCAATTTCTTTGCCTATGCTCAACTTGTCATAAATTACAATAATGTTAGCATCAAGGCTGATATCACGTATTTTTCGCAAGGCAAAAATTCCGTCATAAATAGGCATTAAAATATCTAAAAACAACACATCTGGTTTTAATTTTTGAAACAAAAACACCGCGTCTTGTCCATTATACCCTTTACCTACTACTTTGATTCCATTACTAGTCAACAAATCACTGAATAATTGAATGGTTTCCTTATCATCATCTATCACTACAGCGCGAATCAACAGTAATTTTTTAACTATATTTTATAAAAAGTTGTCATAAATCCCCTCAAAACTTTGTGTGTCATATTAAATTACATGTGCCCCCTTATGTTACATTTAAAATATTACAATTTGTGGAAATAGAAGAAGCGATTGCAAGCAGTAGTAGTAATCAAGACCAACTAATACTAGCCTTACAAGAAAAATTACGTGATTTTGGTTTGACCAAAAATGAATCAAAAATATACGTATTTTTGAGCAAAAAAGGACCAAAAAAAGCAATCGACATATGCACTGAAGAGGTAATTCCAAGAACAGAGACATATCATTTACTATCAACCCTTGAAACCAAAGGAATTGTTATTGCATCTATTCAAAGACCTACAAAATTTTCAGCAGTAAAAATAGAAAAAGCAATAGAAGCTATAATTCAAAATCAGCAGGAAAAGATTGAGGAATTAAAATTGCTAAAATACGATATGATCGAACTATGGAATTCATTTCAAAATATACGGGAAAATAACAAATCAGATATTTCCAAATTAGAATCCAAGATGAAAAAATATTCAAAGTCAACTAGATTAAATTCTGATTTTAAAAGAAAGCTAAAAGAAATGAGACAAAAATCAGATATGTTAGATAATTAAAAAGAAAAGTAATCTAAAAGAGAATAAATCATGATTGAACTAGATATAGGCCACATTAGAATTCTTCTAGCCTTAGTCATGTTAGTCTCTGCCACCATCATCGATATTCGTAAACGAGAAATATCTGATTTAATGTGGATAATTTTTGGAGTAATCGCAGGAGTTCTTTTATTCTTTGAGCCAAATCTGATGGAAGCAGCTTTAAGCGTAGGTTTTTCATTAATTGTAGCCCCTCTAGTCCTAGTACTTTGGAGATTTGGATTGTTTGGAGGAGCTGATGCTTTAGGCTTGATTGTTCTTTCAGCTTTGGCACCAATGGCCACTTTATCGGATTCAGCGATAAGTCCATTTACGATATTAGTGAATAGTGCATTAATTTCCATATCGCCTATGATAATTAATTTTGTACGTAATTCTGTGTTAATTTTAAGAAATCAAGATATATTCCATGATTTTGATGAAACAAAATCAAAGAAAATTTTTGCAATGTTCTTAGGATACAGAGCAAAAAATCCAAAATACAGTTTTTCTTTAGAACAAAAAGTAGGAAACAAGAAAAGACTGAATATCACCTTGCATCATTCAGATACTGCAGAATATTGTACTACACCTGATACTTGGGTTACACCGGGATTACCTTTCATGATTTTCATTTTAGGCGGATTCATAATTCAGTTGTTATTTGGAGACGTAACTTTGGGTCTTATGGGATTATAAAAAATGTATTTATTTTAAACATTACCATACTGAGGTTCATACCAATTCTACGTTTTTTTTAAAAAGTAAAAATATCTAAAAATTTTGATGAAAAGATATTCTTTATTTTTTTTGGCAACAATAATTATACTATCAGGTGTTTTACCTGTTTTTGCAGAAGTTACAGAAATGCAATTAGATCAAAATTCATATCAAAATGGAGATTCTATCAATGTTAGGGGAACTGTTTCAAAAGATTCTTCTGGATTAGTAACTATAGTATTAAGAGATCCGACTGACAAATTCGTCCTACTTAGTCAAGCCATAATTCAATCAGACGATTCTTTTGACAAAAACATCCCCATAAATGAAAAATTTCAAGTTCCAGGAACATACAATGCAACATCATTTGTACTAAATATGACTGCAGGTAAAATACAGTCATTTAATTTTGATGCCACCCTTTCTGATAAAAACAGAGATTTTGACGAAGATTTGTTTTCAGATATAGAAAAAATGGAATCGGAGATTATCCATGAGATAGACAATAAAATAATTGAAGAGCCTCAATTAATTGATGAAGAGATAGTAATAGAAAAACAAGATAACAAAATATCTAAAAAATCACAAATTGCTGATTTTGTGGATCCCAGTAAAAAGACAGAATATTATTTAGATAGATACTATAATGAACCAATCTACCAAGCATGG
>JAUWQG010000018.1 GCA_030611185.1 Nitrososphaerota archaeon | reverse complement strand
TTTTTTTCTGCAAATGCCTTGTTTGCAAATGGACCGTCATTACTAATTGCAACTACTTTAGCACCCAGATCCGAAATTTCTTTCCAAGAGTCTCTAAATGAACAAAGTTCTACTTCACAGACAGGAGAACTTGCTGCAACTATGAATGATAATACTATTTTTCCACCCCTAAATTCATCCAAATTCCGAATTTTTAATTCAGTATCGACAAGTTCGAATCCAGGAGCAGTGTCTCCTACATTTAATGACATGATCGATCTTTGATATTATACTATTAAGTCCTTTTCAAATTTTTTTAAAAGATTGATCCCAAAAATAACACATACTTTTTTATACAAAAATTGGAGTGAAAAGCTAAATTGGTCGGAGAATTAGCGGGCAATTATAGTACCGTTGTGTTAATGTTTGGATTTGCCGTAGCAGCAATGGCACCTGCACTGGTCATTTCTAGAATGCTTTCTCCTCGAAAAAGAAGTAATCCCGTAAAATTTTTGCCGATGGAGTGTGGCCAAGTTCCAACTGGTGAAGGACGAACTCATTTCATGATGCAGTATTATGCTTACATTTTGATGTTTGTCATTTTTGATGTGGTTGCAATTTTCCTTTATGCTTGGGGAAGTACTATTTTGTATTTACCAAAAGAGGCAACACTTCCAATAATTGGATTTTTAGCAATAATTTTTGCTGCAATGGCTTTTGCGTTATATCAATCAGGGAGGAGAGACATTTGGTAGTTTTTTATACAAATGAAATTTACAATTGTGAGGGATTAAATTGCTAAAAGATCTGATAACTTCACAAAATGCAAATGTGTTTGTTGGAAAATTAGGGGATATTTTAGAAAAAGCAATTGATAAACCATTAGGTTATGCAATCAATTGGGGAAGAATTTGGTCCCTGTGGCCCGTACACATTGAAACAGCTTGTTGCAGTGTAGAGTTTGGAGCTGCATCTAGTCCAAGATATGACGTTGAACGATTTGGTATCATTGAAGCCTTTGGATCATTACGACAATGTGATCTAGTTGTGGTTCAAGGAACTATCACCAGAAAAATGGCACCACGTTTACGTTTAGTTTATGATCAAATGCCAGAACCAAAATATGTTATTGCTATGGGAGCTTGTGCCATTACTGGAGGATTGTATTTTGATTCATACAATGTTCTTCCAGGTATTGATGGAATTTTACCAGTAGATGTGTATGTTCCAGGTTGTCCACCTAGACCTGAAACTCTTATTCAAGGATGCATGTTATTGCAAGAAAAAATCAAGAGAATGAAGGCTAGGAAGTTTGTATAATGAGTTCAGAGCCAAAAAAAGAAGCAGTAGAAAAAAAACCTGAAGATTCTAAACCAACTAACGATAAAACCACTGAAAAACCAGCTGCTACCAAACCAGCTCCAAAAAAGGTCCCTCCAAAGGAAGAACCTGAATTACCTGCATTTGAAAAGGGAATTGCAGATAAAATCATTGAAAATTTTGGTGAAAAAACCACAATTTCCTTTGTAAAGCCAGATAGAGTGGGAATTAAGGTGGGTCGAGATGCTGTTCATGATGTTGCTGAGTTTGCTAGAGATGTTCTAAATTATGACCACGTTGACTCTGTTTCAGGAGTTGATTATCCTGCTGACAAAGAAATTGAAGTTGTCTATCACTTGAGTTCTTACACCGATCCCACATTATCAAGACAAATCCTTGAATTGGCGACAAGAGCACAAAGAGAAGACAAACCAATCCCAGGAAATGATGCAACAAGACTTCCTAGTCTTAGAGATATATTCTACAGTGTAGAATTTCACGAAAGAGAAGTTTTTGAAATGTTAGGTGTTTACTTTGAAGGTCATCCAGATAACAGAAGATTACTTTTGCCAGAAGATTGGGCAGACTTACCACCATTAAGGAAAGACTTTAGGAATAAGGGGAGATAGAAATGAGTACACCCATACTCCCTCCGGGACTAGCAATTCAAAAAGCAGACGAGAGAATAATGACTCTAAATGTTGGGCCCCAACATCCAGGGTCTGGGCATATGAGAATTATTGTACAAATCGATGGTGATTATATTGTTGCATGTGATCCTGATCCAGGTTACGTCCACCGCGGAGAGGAAAAAATGGCGGAGTATAGAAATTATGTTCTAAATGTTCCTCATTTAGAAAGACCAGTTATCCACGATTCTTGTAATGTTTTGTATCCTTACGTTTTAGGAGTAGAAGAACTTTTAGGCCTTGAGGTTACAGAGCGTGCCAAATACATCAGAGTAATCGCAGCTGAATTAAACAGATGTGTTTACACAATGTATTGGCTTGCAATCTATGGAATATTCTTAGGTCACTCTACAATGTTTATGTGGCCTGCAGGTGATCGTGAACTCTTAATTGATCTTTTAGAAAAAATGACTGGAGCAAGAGTTACACACTCTTATTTTATTCCTGGAGGTATTAGAAATGACTTACCTGCAAACTTTGAAGATGTCTGTTTGAGACAGGTAAATTATTTTGAGAAACGAATCAAAGAATATGCAGATGTTTTTTATGAAAATCCAATTTTAATTTCAAGGACAGAAAAGACTGGAGTTCTTACACGTGAAAATGCAATTAGATTGGGAACAACAGGTTCTGTTCTTCGAGCTAGTGGAGTTGATTACGATGTAAGAAAGAAAGAACCATACGATGTCTATGATGAATTAGATTTTGAAACTAATGTGATGAAAAGTGGAGATTCTTATGCTAGATCAAGAATTCCATGGCTTGACATGATGGAGAGTTGTAGAATAATTCGAGACGCATTACAAAAAATGCCAAAGTCTGGCTCTGTTCGAGTCAAACTAAAACCCAATCCAAAAGGAGGATTTGATTCAGTCTACAAACGTGTAGAATCAGGAAGAGGTGCATTAGGTTGCTATATTGTTTCAGACAAAAAACCAGAACCATATAGAGTAAAACTCAGTGTTCCATCATTTAGAAATTTGATTGCACTACCACATCTTCTTATTGGAGAAAAACTAGGAAACATGCCATCAACATACTGGAGTCTTAACTATTGGCCAGTGGAGGCAGACCGCTAAATGTCAGTCATTGCACCAAATTTCAAACTAAGTGAATTTATCAAGTCTATCTTAGATGTTGGTTTTTGGACTTTGCTAATTTTTGTATTGATCGGTTTACCTTTAGTCTTTATTGTATTATTCGTTATCGAAATGCCAGTAATCAACGGAGAGATACTTACACCATTTCTTGCATTAACATGGTTAGCAGATCCTTCTAGAATTCTTCCAATTGTCAAAGCCTTTATGACTACTGACCTCTTTAGAATTGCTGCCTTTCCAGGATTTGGTTTTGCAGCATTAATAGCAGCTAGTACTATTTTTGTTGAGAGAAAAATGATGGCCAAACTCCAGCTAAGAGTTGGGCCTTTTTACTGTGGAAAATTAGAGGGTATTTTACAATTAATGGGTGATGGATTAAAATTAATTTCAAAAGAAATTATTATTCCTGCCAAAGCTGATAAACCTATTTTTTGGGCAGCTCCTGTTTTGTTTGTTGGAACAGCTGCTGCATTTGTTGCATTAATCCCAGTTGCTCCAGGATGGGTTGTAGCTGATGTAGATGTCGGCCTTCTTGCGGTCTTTGCAGTAATTGGATTTTTTCCAATCATCACTATTCTCTCTGCTTGGGCGGCTAACAGCAAATTCCCCTTCATTGGTGGAATTAGAGCTTTATTCCAAATGGTTTCATTTGAAATCCCACTGATTCTTTCATTTCTTGGTGTGGTAATTGTAACTGGAACTTTGAATCTTTCTGAGATTGCTGCAAGTCAATCAAGTTTCCCTTGGATTGTATTTTTCCCAATTGGTGCAATTATCTTCTTTATCACAATGTTAGCAGAATTAGAAAGAATTCCATTTGACTTGCCAGAAGCTGAAAGTGAGATTGTCGCAGGTTGGTTAACTGAATTATCGGGTATGCTGTATGGTTTGGTTCAATTTGGAACTTATTTGAAACTATATGCGTTTGCAGGTCTCTTTGTGGTAATATTTCTTGGAGGTTGGAATGGACCTATGATTGTGCCCCCATTCCCAGCGGAAATAATTACAGAAGGAATTCAAATGGGTCCAGTAACAGCCCAGTTCCCAGGACTTCCAGTCTTCACACAAGAAATGCTAAATGGTACTATCTGGTTTGTAATCAAAACAGTTGGAGTGATTTTCTTTATTATTTTACCAAGAGGTGTATTTCCCAGAATCAGAGTTGATATGTTGTTGGATCTAGGTTGGACGAAACTAATAGGACTTGCATTCGTTAACATCTTTATAGCTCTGGGCTTGCTGTATGCTGGAATCTTGGGGCCAGGAGGATTATTCTAATGGGAACTGCTACTGGAATAATTAAGGCGCTAAATTCAGGAATTAAACACTTAGCCCTCAAACGATTTACGCTTCGATATCCTGAGGAGAAATTAAAATTCGTAGGCGATGGTTATCAATTTGATCCAACTACAGGTGTAGGAATTGCAGGCCTTAAAGGACGACATATGTTATTTCATGATCATTGTACTGGTTGTCAACTATGCTCGATTGCATGTGAAGGTGTTGCTGAGGCAATTGGTATGGTTAAGGTTCCAAACGAATGGAAACAAAATAAAAAATCTATTATGCCACAAATTGATTATGGTAAATGTGTATTTTGTGGACTTTGTGTAGATGCATGTCCATTTTATGCATTGTATATGACAAACGACTATGAACTTTCTTCATTTAGCAAAGAAGGTTTGATTTACACTCCTGCTCAATTACAGGTAAAACCATTTGTTGCTCAAGATTCTGAAATACAAATTTCTGCTAGGGGTGCAACACATGGCTGATGCTGCCTTTCTTGCCTTATCTGTAATTACAATTGGTAGTGCAATTGCAGCTCTAGAAATGAGATCTTTAATTTACGGCTCTATTGCATTGATGGGAAGTCTTGGTGGTATTGCAGGATTCTTTTTACTTTTAGATTCACCATTTGTTGCAATGTTTCAGCTTGCAGTTTATGTTGGTTCTATTGCAGTTTTGATCCTATTTACAGTCATGCTAGTAAAAAGAGAGCTTATCTTCAAAAAGGTTGAAGACAAAAGAAGAAAATTTGTTGGAATTGCATTAATGTTAATTATGATGGTTTCCTTAGGTGCAGTCATTTTAGATTCTGGAATTAGACAAATTACTACAGATGAACCAGCAGTAGACTTTAGAGAAATTGGTGAAGACTTTCTGACATATTATTGGCCAGCATTGATTTTGATGGGATTAATTTTATCTGGTGCTGTAACTGGAGCACTAGTTTTAGCACGAAGAGTGGATGAGGAGAATGGAAAACACATTAACTGAGTTTGTTTTAGTATCTGTTGCTCTTTTGGGCATTGGAATTTATGGTCTTGCCGTAAAACGAAATTTCATTCGAATGTTATTTGCCATTGAGATTATTATCAACGCTGCAAATCTTAACATGGTTGCGTTTGGAAGATTCATACCAGATAGTGCCGGTCAAACCTTAGCTTTATTCTCAATTGCAATTGCAGCAGCAGAAGTTGCGGTCGGACTTTCATTGATTATTGTTGCATATCGCATGTATCATAATATCGATATTGCAGACTTTAGGAGCCTGAAAGGATAATGGAATATGCACTCTTACAGGCAGTTTTCTTGCCACTATTGTTATCACCTGTTGCCTATATCATTGGGAGAAAAATGGGTCCAACTCCAGCAATGTGGTTTACGTTTGCAATTTTACTTTACACTACAATTCTAGTAATTGGGGCTGCATTAGGCGGAACTACAGAAGAGCATTATCCATGGACTGATATGTTTGGTGAATTTGGATTTTTACTTGATGGTTTGGCATCACCATTTGCAATCATGATTTACGTGCTAAGTACAATTCTTGCGCTCTACTCAAAACCATACATGATTCACAAATTTCATGAGCAATACAAAGAAGAACAAAAAATGACTCAATCAAGTGGTGGTCAATCAACAGTTGTAGAGTCTAATTCTCTTACAAACTATGTCAATGCAAAATCTGGACTCTACTTTGCACTTTATCTTGTTTTTGCAATGGGAATGCTTGGAACAGTACTATCCACAAACTTGATTGAATTTTATGTTTTCTTTGAAGTCATGTTAATTCCAGGTTTCTTCTTAGTAGCACTTTGGGGAGATGGTCCAAGAAGAAAGATTGGTTTGATGTTCTTGTTATGGACACATGCTGGTGCCGTTGTTATGTTATTGGGATTCTTGATGATAGGCTTTACAATTGGTAGCTTTGACTTTGCAGATATTCAAGAATCAGAAATCCCACAAGATATCGCTTTAGCCTCAGCTATTGCTATAGCCATTGGTCTTGGAGTTAAACTGGCAGTCTTTATGTTCCATATTTGGCTGCCATATGTTCACGGTTCTGCACCAACTCCAATCAGTGCTTTGTTATCCCCTGCGATGATTGGTATTGGTGCTTATGGTATTATCCGATTAATTGTAGAATTTTTGCCGTCGACATATGCCGATCTTGCTATCTGGTTCCACATTTGGGGTCTTGTTACAATGATTTATGGCGGCGCAATGGCGTTAATGCAAGATGATCTGAAACGATTACTTGCATATTCCAGTATCAGCCAGATGGGTTACATTCTATTTGGTATAGGTTCAATATCCGCCCTTGGATTGGCAGGGGCTGAGATGATGTATGTTACTCACGCTCTTGGAAAAGGCATTCTCTTCATGATGGCTGGAATTATTATTGTTAAAGTTGGTACTAGAAGTATTTCAAAACTTGGCGGACTTGCAGGAAAGATGCCTATTACTGCTGTTTGTGCAGTAATTGGGGCATTGACAATCATGGGAATTCCACCAACAAGTGGCTTCATGGGAGAATGGATTCTGTTTTATGGTGCATTAGAAACTGCTATTGAAGAAGGCTCTACAATTAGGGCTGTCACTTTTGGTTTAGGACTTGTTGCAACTGTACTTACCATGTCATATATTCTCTGGATGTTAAAACGTGTCTTCTTTGGAAAAACACCTGAACATCTTGAGAATGTAACAGAAGGAAGCTGGTACATGACAGCACCAATGATGGTACTTGCCGGATTTACAGTAGTAGTTGGAATTTATCCAGATATTTTCTTGAAATCTATAATTCCATACATGAACGGAGTTTTGGGAGGTTAGTAAATGGCAACTGAGGTAATGGGTTTACTATTTGAGGCAACTTCCGCAGCTGCGTGGATGGTTTGGATTTTACCATTTGCAGCTGCTCTGCTAATACCTGCAGTTGGAAAGATCTCAAAGAAAACAACTGGATATGTTGCAGTTGCATTTGCTTTAATGAGTGCACTTTCTGCATTCTCTCTTCTGCCAGTTGCATTGGAAGCTAGTGAAATTCATCATCAAATAACTTGGATTGATTCAATAGGTCTTAAAGGTGGAGTACTTGCCGATCCACTTTCTGTCGTTATGGCAAATGTAGTTGGATGGATTTCCTTCTTGATTATGATTTACAGTACTGGATACATGAAAGGTGATAAAGACATTACCAGATTTTGGTTCTGGATGATGTTCTTTATTGGTTCAATGCAGCTTATTGTTTTATCTGATAACTTACTCCAAGTCTTCTTTGGATGGGAAGGCGTAGGACTTGCATCTTATGCATTGATCAGCTTTTGGTATCGTGACAAAAAGAAGGATCATGTTGGTACTGAAGGAAGAACTGTTTTGGGTCTTTTAGATTACTATTCACCAACACACGCGGGTATGAAGGCCTTCATCATGACCAAAGTTGGGGATATCATGATGATTGCAGGAATGCTGTTGATCTTTTTGTTTGCAGGAACATTTGGGTTTAAGGAATTAATGGGTGACTTTGCATGGGCAGAAGCCATGTCTGCGCAGGGATTATTGGTTCCTGCTTTTGTTTTACTATTTGGAGGCGCAGTAGGAAAATCAGCACAATTCCCATTAAATGAATGGCTCTTAGAGGCAATGACTGGTCCAACAGCAGTTTCTGCATTAATTCACGCTGCAACAATGGTAAAGGCAGGTGTCTTTCTTGTAGCGCGAATAGGTCCAATAGTCTTCGCATTAGGAGCAGCGGGAATCCTTGTTGATCAATTCTTTGAAATTGTAGCGTGGGTTGGTGCAATTACTGCTTTATTACTTGCTACCCAAGCTATGGTTAATCCTGAAATTAAGAAAGTGCTTGCATATTCTACTGGTTCTCAAATAGGTTACATGATGATGGCATTGGGTGTTGCAGGACTATCTGCTCAATATGTAGATGGTTACACTGCAGGATTTTTCCATTTAATATCACATGCAATGTTTAAGGCATCTCTCTTTATGGCGGCAGGTTCACTGTTACATGTTGTCGGTTCTAGATTCATGACAGATATGGGCGGTCTTCGAAAACATATGAAGAAAACATATGCATTCATGTGGGCTGCAGGGCTTGGTTTAATGGGCGCTCCATTTATCACAACTGGTTTCTGGAGTAAGGATGCAATCTTTGCTGCAGTGTTTGAATCTGGAAGTGAATGGGCAATGCCACTTTACGCAATTGCTGTTTTGACTGCTGCTATAACTGCATTTTATACTACAAGAATGATGGGTCTAGTATTCTATGGAAAACCAAGCAAACACATTGAAAAGATGGAAGAAGAGGGACATCATATTCATGAGGCATCCCCTTCAATGTGGATTCCATATGGCATTCTTGCGGTTCTAACTATTGGTATTGGTATAATTGGATTATCTGCTGAAGAAGGAATACATCAAACCTTCACAGATTTCCTTGAAAATTCTTATGGCATACATACGGTTCATCATGAATCAGGAGAATCAATTCTACCAGGATTCCTACAAGGTCTTAATCCAATTGCATTAGGTTCATCACTGGTAGCATTTGCCACAGGAATTGGGTTGGGATATATTTTCTATATTGGAAGATGGGTTGATCCTACAAAATTTGTAAATTCAAATATTGTCTTTTATTCTATTCACAAAATCATCCTAAACAGATGGTACCTTAACGCTATAATCTACTGGTGCTTTGTTGTGGCCCCACTTTGGCTTTCAAGAGGAGTATTCAGATACTTTGAGAAGACTGCAATTGACTATGGAATGAATGATGGAATGCAGAAAGCTGTCGGTTGGAGTGCCAGAGTAGTTCAAGGAACTCAGACAGGTGTGTCTCAGTCATACCTATTCGTATTTGGAGCGGGATTACTATTTGTAGTTCTGATATTGTTGATATAGGAGTGTTATGAGATGATAGAAATTAGTTCAACCCCACTTGTAATAATAGCCATCCTTGGTGTTGCAGGAGTTGTTTTACCTGTAATTAACGTAATAAGAAAAGAAAAAGGTTCAAACTCATTTTATGCCGTTATCGCATTTGCAGCATTAATTGCCTCAATTGGATATGTGGGCTATCAATTCATTAATGAAAATGTTCAGCCATCTGCATTATTCTCAGAAGATGTAATTATTGATGATGCCTTTGGTGGATTCTTTGCCATTGCAATGCTAATTGTTGCAATCTTCACAACTGTTGGCTCCTTTAATTACATGAGAAAGCAAAACTATCCTGCAATCTACTATTCATTAATTTTACTTTCTACAATTGGTATGGTACTAGTTGCATATTCTACAGATTTGATTATGTTATTTGTTGCATGGGAGCTAATGAGTATTCCAACATATGCACTAGTTGGATTTATGAAGAAAAATCCTCAATCAAATGAAGCTGCCCTAAAGTATTTCTTGTTTGGTGCATTATCATCGGCAATAATCGTTTATGGTATTTCAATTACTTATGGAATAACTGGTTCAACTAATATCGGTGAGGTAATACAAGGGTATTCTAATTTAGATCCAGGACTTCTTCCACTGGCATTATTATCAGTTGGAATGTTTATCGCAGGATTTGGCTTCAAGATGGGATTGGTACCATTCCATCAATGGCTTCCTGATACCTATGAAGGTGCCCCACCAACTATCACTACATTACTAGCAGCTGGAACAAAGAAAGCAGGATTTGCCGCTACAATTCGAATTGTAGTTCTTGGAATGGTAGTCCTTAACCTTGATTGGACGCTAGCGCTTGGAATCTTGGCAATCATGACTATGACTATTGGTAATGTTGCAGCTATAATGCAAAAGAACCTAACCAGAATGTTAGCCTATTCAAGTATTGCACATGCAGGGTATATTCTCATTGGTCTTGCAGTGTCTCCTTACAGCTCACTTGGATTACAAGGATCTCTATATCAAATCTTAAACCATGCAGTAATGAAGGGAATGGCATTCATTGCAGTAACAGGAATAGTCACAACACTTGCCGTTACCAATTTGGATAAACTAAAAGGACTAGGCAGAAGAATGCCAATTACTGCTTTAGGATTAACAATTTCACTACTGGCTCTTGCTGGTGTTCCTCCCCTTGCAGGTTTTTGGAGCAAAATAATGCTGTTTGGTGGTGCCTTAGAAGCAGGTTCTGTTGTGTGGTGGGCTACTTGGCTTGCAATCGCTGGAGTTCTTAACAGTGCTCTTTCATTAGCTTACTATGGTTGGATTATTAGAAAAATGTATTTCGAGGGAGAAACGGAAAAGAGAGTGTCAGAACCAAAATCCATTATTGCCGTTATAGTATTCTCTATTATCTTCTTGGTAGGATTTGGTGTCTATCCAGATCCAATAATCAAATTTGTTGAGTTTGCAACTCCAGTAGTTAGTACAGGCTTTATGCCTTAAACATTGTAAATTTAATTAAATTATCAAGATTCATTTTTGCATCATTATCAGGAATCTTACGTAATCCTTTTCTTGCTTTTTCAGAATAATTTTTTAAAAGTTCTTCCATTTTATTAAAAACATCTCTTGGATCAGAACTTTTCTTGATAAGTAAATTGAATAATTTATCTTCATTTTTCCAATCAAACAAATCATCTCTAATTTGATATGCTATACCAATATTTTTTCCATATTCTGTTAATGATTCTATTTCTTCTTCAGTACCTTTTCCAATAATGGCACCGATTCTAGATGCTGCCTGAAATGCAACTGCAGTCTTGTACTCAATTACCTTAAGATAATCATCAAAGGTAACATCCTCGCTAGTCTCTAACCTACTTTCAATCATCTCCCCTTCACTCATTAGCATTGCCGTACTTGCTAATTCCTTTGTGATTCTTGCGTTGTCTAATCTTGAGGAAATTCCGAGAATTAATCCTAAAACAAAGTCTCCTGTCAAAACACTTGTGTTATATCCATATTTGATGTGAAATGGGTCTTTTTGTCTTCGCAATGTTTCATTGTCAATAATATCATCATGAATAATAGATTCCATATGTAGGAATTCAACAGCGCAAGATGCTGTCAATGTATTATCATCAACTGCTCCCACACTTTCAGCAGCTAAAACTAGAATGATTGGCCTAATTCGTTTTCCACCATCTAAAGAATATTTGAGTGGCTCTATGAATTCTGATTCGGAATAAAGATCTAATTCTTTATCCAACGAACGATTAATTTTATCAATATACTTACCATAGGTTTCAAGTAAAGGATTAATCTCTATATTTTTCCTGTCCAAGAGGGGCCCAAACAAAAAACTTTGTCATTACTAAATAAATCTTGGTGCTCCAGCCGGGATTTTCATCAAAAGATTTTGAACCCGGGATCACTGCCTTGAAAGGGCAGTATGCTTGACCGGTCTACACCACTGGAACCCAATCAAATTCCATATTTTGTCCATAAAATCTTTTGTAAACCACAAAGATTTTTTTACTGGCAA
>JAUWQG010000028.1 GCA_030611185.1 Nitrososphaerota archaeon | reverse complement strand
CAAATCTAGAATTAAGAGAAGAGATGATTGAGCATATGAAAAAACATGATCAGATGATGATTTCTTTTCAAGAACATCCTGGATGGATGGAATCTGTTCATCGACCAATGATGGGTTCTAGTATGAATCAAGAAATGAGTTTTGGAATGCACGGAAAAACTAAATGCTCCTGGTGCCCAGAAAAATCAATAGATTTACAGGCTCATCAAGACTTTCATCGTCCAAAAATTATGGAGGATATGATACATCCTATTTGGATAAATGAAAAAATGAGATCTCAGATGCATGAGATTATGCTTGAAAATCCTAAACACATGGACCTAATGACAGGTGAAACAATAGATTCTATCCTTGAATTTATGATGGATGATACTGAATTAAGACAACAAATGATAGACATGATGTTAGAACATCCAGAATTTATGAATTCAATTAGACATGAAAATCAGTTTACCAACTAGATAATCTCGAATTCCCCATCAGTTTTTGCTTTATAGATTACATCTGGTTTTCTAAGAAATATTCCTGATTCCATCACTCCGGGTATTTGATTAATTTTTTGTGTCAATGTTTTTGGATTTTTAATTGTTCCAAAATCACAATCAAGTATAATATTTCCATTTTCTGTAAAAAATGGATATCCTCTATCAAGTGACCGTAATGTGGATTTTCCTCCAAATTTTTGAATGGTATTTGTAACTGAATTTCTTGCAAGTGGATGAACTTCAACTGGAACAGTTCTGGTAAAGTTTTTGACAAATTTTGTTTTATCTGCCATTACTATGATTTTTTTTGCCAAACTAAACAAAATATTTTCTCGAAGTAAAGCCCCTCCTCCCCCTTTGATCACAAAATTTTGAGAGTCAATTTGATCTGCACCATCAAATACTAGATCAATATGACTAATTTGGTCAGATTCTACAATGGGAATATTATTTTCTTGTGCGATTAATTTTATTTGAAGTGATGTGGGGACACCTATAATGTTATATTTTTTTTCTTTAATTAATAATGAAAGTGACTTTACTAATGTTGTAGCTGCTCGTCCACTTCCAAGACCTATAACATAATTGTCTTTTACAAATTTCAATGCATCATTTGATAATGCCTTTATGGCACTATCGTAAGACAATTACTCTACCTCTGCTTGGTCAAGCTTGGAGAGCACATTCATAATCTCTCCTTTGATTTTATCTAAATCATCAGTGTCATCATCATCAAAGTCATCTTCAATGTTTACAATATCCTTGGGTTTTTCTTTTTGAGGATCTGGAAGAGCCTTGAATTGGGTAATCTTTTCTACTTCTTTTGTAATGTCTGGTTTTGTTTCAAATTTTGCAACAGGTTGTTGAACAGTGCTTGTTTGTAAAATTTCAATTTTCTCTTGGATTTTTGGCTCTGGTAAAAGTACCTCTTTTACAATTTCTTCTTTTGCCTTTACTTGTTCTTCAAATAATGAGAATTTTGGTTCTTTCTTTGAGAATTTAGTTAATGTAGTTAACTCAAATGATTGTAGTGAACTGGTAGGTGGAATAACTACTGGTTCAGATTTTTTAGAATTTATTTTCTCAAAGTTAAAAATACTCTTTTTTGGTTTTATCTCGATTTGTGATTCTTGTTTTACCTCAGACTTTGATGCAGGATTGGCAATTTCAGAAATTTTCTCTTTTTTAATTTCAGGAATTGAAACATTTGCAGTTGTAATCTTTGATGA
Source organism: Nitrososphaerota archaeon (assembly GCA_030611185.1). Classification (GTDB taxonomy): domain Archaea; phylum Thermoproteota; class Nitrososphaeria; order Nitrososphaerales; family Nitrosopumilaceae; genus Nitrosomaritimum. Next base: position 8,084 of record JAUWQG010000028.1, on the reverse strand, counting down.
CAATTCATACAACCTATCATCTAATTTAGATAGTTTTTGATCCATCAAAGTTATCAGACCATCACCTACTGGACCCAAGTCTGGATGTTTACTTGCATCTTCAAGTTTTTCTAACTTTGCTAAGATAATTCCTAATTGATGCTGATACTTTACCAATAATTTATCTCGATGAATTTTTGAAAGATCTGAATCAGTTTGGTAAAGTCTAGAAATTGTTTTTGTAAGTATGTCTTTTTCAATTTTTAATGAACTAATCTGACTTTTGATATGTGAGCTAGCACCAATACTCAAAAGTTGTTGTTTGTTTCTTGGAGCTTTTCTTATTGCAGCAGCTGTTGCAACACCTGCTAATGAACTAAGAATAATAACAATTTCTTGCATCTATGTATACCATTTAATCCAGGAATACTTTCTGCGTTTAGCCTCTGGAAAACCACAACTTGCACATTCATGATGGCGTTTGTGTAAGGAGTTTTTACCACATCTTCTACATCTAATGTGAACTTTTTTCTTAGTAAAACCTCCCATGGAAGTTGTGCCTTTCACCATTTCAAATCACCTAATTTGGTGGTGGGGGAGAAATCATAACTACATTATCTCCTCTTACAACAATGGTTCCAAGACTCTCAGAATCGCCCTCAGTAGGAAATTCCTCTGAAGAATCAAGTAGCAGGTTCATGTGTTGGTCAAAACCAAGTAAATTACCTCTAAGGGTTTTTCCACCCTTGAGTTTTATCAATACTACCTGATTGATACTCTCATCCAATACTTTTACTGCCATATCAACGGACATCTATTTCACTCATTGGCTTTGATATTGAGGGATTATATTAAAATTTCATTGGTAAAACTTTGAACCATGCCCAGTAAGACAAGTTTGACACTTTTTTTCTAAATTTCCTATTATTTCACGAAAAATTTTTTGTCCATCTTTTTTTGTAGCTTTTCTTGGATCTCCCCATATCCCATTTTTTGTAACTTTAGGAAATGATTTTGATGCCATTCTTCCCAGCTTATTGATCTCTCGTTTACTCATTCCATCTGTTATGAGACCTTTTTGAGCTAAATTCATTTTCACTTCCTTTGATATTGCAAGCATTAATGATGTCTCTACAAATCCAGCATGATCAAAATCTCTTTCCATATAATGCCAATAGGAAAAGGCAAAAACTTTGATCTTATTTTTTAAATTTTTTCTTAATTTTTTTTCTATGTTTTTTATTGCATTAAGATTCCCGTGATGTCCATTAATAATAAAAATAGTTTTAATGTTATTTTCAAAAAGAGAAAAACACAAATCTGAAAGAATCTTTTGAAGTGTTATTTCTTTTAAACTTAAATTAAAAAATGGAGCATGCTCATTTGAAATTCCATAGTTAATTGTTGGAAGCAACAAAAAGTTATTTTTTTGAGATATTCTCTTTGATACTTCAGTCACAATATCAGAATCTGTCGATATTGGAAGGTGTGGACCGTGCTGCTCTATTGACCCTACGGGTATAATTGCAACCTGATTTTTCCTATTAATGATCTTTCTTAGTTGAGGATCTAGGAATGATTTGATTTCTACCATCTGATTCATTTAGATTTGATGTGAACCTTCCTCCAGCGAACCTCTAGCTTGTTTTCTAAATGCATTTTTATGGCTTTAAGCAAAGTGGCTGCCTCTAATCTTTGTCCCTTTACCTTTATCTCCTCTAGTGAATCGTTTGGATTAACATCAAAAGAATCTTGGAAAATTATTGGTCCTTGATCCAAATTTTCAGTTACATAATGAGAAGTGACACCAATGATTTTTGTTCCTCTCTCATAAGCTTGTGCATATGCCAATGCTCCTGCAAATGCTGGAAGTAAAGATGGATGAATATTGATAATTCTATTTGGATATCTCCAAACAAAGTTAGGGGTAAGTATTTTCATGTATCTTGCAAGAGCAATTAGATCAACATTATATTTTTTACAAACCTCTATAATTTCTGCTTCGGCTTTTTCTTGATTTTTCTCTTCAATAATGATAAAAGGAATTTTTGATTTTTTTGCTAAGGGTTCAAGTGTTTTTTCAGTTGCTATGATGACTGAAATATTTCCTTTCAAGGATTTCTTATTTGCAGCTGTTAGTATTGTTTCAAGGCAAAGCGATTCTTTTGTTACAAATACTGCGATATTTTTTTCAGTATTAGTTTCATGATGTGTATTTACATCCATTTTTTCTTTTTTTGCAAGCTTTTGAATTTCACTATCAAAATTATTTACATCAATTTTATTTGTAAAAGATGCTTCTAAATACATTCCAAATAGACCTTTGATAACATTTTGATTTACTTTTTCAATATTTCCACTTTGGGAGAATACAAAATTGGTAAAGGTTGCAACAATTCCTTCCCTGTCTTTTCCAACTACTGTAATCCCAATTACGGTTTTTTTCATGACTTTTTTGATGAACATTTTCTCATTATTAATCATTCACAGAAAATTAAGATTTAGAGTGCGGGAGGTGGGATTCGAACCCACGAACTCCTGAGAGATAGGGTCCTAAGCCCTACGCCTTTGGCCAGGCTGGGCGACTCCCGCAACGATTTTGCCACTAGACACAAATTTATCTATTATTGAACATAAGCATGGCAAAATTTTTTGGAACAAACGGAATTCGTGGTGTTTTCAAGGAAGATTTCTCATTAGAATTTGTTCATGACATGACATTAGCTATTGCAACCTATTTCAAAGAGGGACCAATCCTTGTTGGTTATGATGGACGAGATTCAAGTCCAATTATTACTAAAACCATTTGTTCGGCATTAAACTATTGTGGAATAGATTGTAACAACGCGGGACTTGTTCCAACTCCTTGTCTTGAATATGCAGTAAAAAAATTGGGTTATAATGGAGGAATAATGATCACTGCATCGCATAATCCTCCTCAATACAATGGAGTTAAACCTGCAGCAAAAGACGGAGTAGAAATTCCTAGAGAAGATGAATTAATTATTGAAGATATCTACCTTGAAAAAACTTGGATAAAAAATCCTCCAAAATGGGGAATTACAGGTACAGAGAAAAAAGCAATTGAAGTTTATGTTCAGGGAATTTTATCCCACATTGATTCAGAAAAAATTAAATCTAAAAAATTCAAAGTTGTACTAGATTTAGGAAACGGTGCACAAGCAGTATCTGCGCCAATTTTTTGTAAAAATCTAGAATGCGAAATATTTTTAATAAATGAAAAAATTGACGGTTCATTTCCTGGTAGAGGTTCAGAACCAACTCCACAAAACCTACAAGTTCTTTCCAAAGTTGTTCAGGAAAACAATGCAGACCTTGGAATTGCATTTGACGGGGATGGTGACAGAAGTATTTTCTGTGATAATAAAGGTAAAATTCTAACTGGAGATAAATCTGCACTAGTTTTGACTAAACACATCTTGCAAAAAACCCCCAAATCTATAGTAGTTACTTGTTTGAATTCTGGCTCTAATATTGAAAATATTGCCAGTGAATTTAATTCTAAAGTGATTCGAACCAAAGTTGGAAGCGTTGAAGTTTCTCGCAAAATGGTTCCAATTAATGCTCTTATTGGATTTGAAGAAAATGGTGGATTCATGTTTGGCCCTCACAATCAAGTGAGAGATGGATGTATGACTCTAGCATTAATGCTAGATTTATTGGCCTCATCAGAAGAATCATTATCTCAAAAAGTAAACGCTCTTCCACCATCTTTTACTACAAAGGATAAAGTCAATTGCTCTTCAGAAGACGCAAAAAAATTGATTCATTCCCTAAAAGAAGAGTTTCCAAATTCTGATACAACCGATGGAATAAAAATTTCAAATAATCCAAAGAACTGGGTGATGATTAGACCAAGTGGAACAGAACCAATAATTAGAATCTATGGCGAATCTGAATCCCAAGAAAAACTAGACTCACTAATGTCAGAATACCTCCAAAAAGCAAAATCAATCATTTCCAGATAACACTTTTAAAACCAATCACTCGCATGATGGGAATGGAGAATAATCCCCAAGGGTGATAATGTATGGGTAAAGCTTATTATGTAAAATTTGAAACGCCAGAGGATTTAGTTAATCCAATTCTAGAAGCAGTAAGAGTTGCAGCTACTAGTGGTAAAGTAAAAAGAGGAACAAACGAGGCCACTAAAGCAATCGAACGCGGTACCAGTAAACTAGTTGTTATAGCCGAAGATGTAGAGCCCCCTGAGGTAGTAGCACACCTTCCAATCCTATGTGAGGAACAAGGTGCAGCATATGCATTTGTTCCAAGCAAACAAGAATTAGGAAAATCTTTAGGTATTGATATTACCTCTGCCGCTGCAGCAATTTTGGATGCTGGTGATGCACAACATATTGTAGACCAGGTTGTATCATCAATTGCTAAAATTAAAGGTGGTAAGACCGATCAATGAGTGCTACAACTGACGAAGTAACTCAATCTGAAATTATTCAAATTGTTGGCCGAACAGGAATTGCCGGCGAAGTTATACAAGTTAGAGTTAAAGTTCTTGATGGTAAAGACCGCGGTAGAATTCTTACCAGAAATGTAAAAGGTTCTGTAAGAGTAGGAGAAATTCTAATGCTACGAGAGACAGAACGAGAAGCAAAGAAGATCAAATAGGTGAAATAAATGAGTCTTTTAGTAAAACCATGTAATTTTTGTGATAGAGCAGTTGCAAAAGGATCAGGAACTATGTTTGCAAAAAATGATGGAACCGTTTTATGGTTTTGTTCTGCAAAATGTAAAAAAAATGCCCTTGAACTAAAACGTGATCCAAGAAAACTAAAGTGGACTAAAAAATATGTTAAAGGCGGAATTAAACAAAAGAAGCGTTGACCGAACAATCACTTTTCATTGTAAAACCTGATGCAGTAGCTAGAAATCTTACTGGTGAGGTAATTGTAAGATTTGAAAGAAAAGGATTCAAACTTGTAAAACTAAAACTATTTACATTTTCAAAAGAGCAGGCAGAAAACTTCTACGGTGTTCACAAAGACAAACCATTTTTTGGTGAACTAACATCATTTATCACATCAGGCCCTGTAGTTGTTGCCATTATTGAAGGAAACAACGCAATTGCAACTACAAGAATAATGATAGGATCTACAAAATCATTTGAAGCAGCACCAGGTTCAATCCGTGGTGATTTTGGACTTGGATTTACTGATAACATCATTCATGCATCTGATTCCCAAGAAAGCTTTGATCACGAATCGAGGGTAGCATTTGAGTGATCTGATTTGCAAATTCGTCAGCCCATTGTGGTAGTTCTAGGTCACGTAGACTCTGGTAAAACATCTCTTCTAGATAGAATTAGAGGTACTGGTGTTCAAGGTAGAGAAGCTGGTGGAATTACTCAACATATTGGGGCTAGTTTTCTTCCAACTGAAACAATCAAAGAGACATGTGGTCCATTATACAATAATTTAGAGAAATCTGAATCTAAAGTTCCAGGACTTTTAGTTATTGATACTCCCGGACACGAAGTATTTACAAACCTTAGAGCAAGGGGAGGATCGGCTGCAGACATTGCAATCTTAGTAGTTGATGTAAATCGAGGATTTCAACCTCAAACAAATGAGAGCTTGAAAATTTTACAAAGCAGAAAAGTTCCCTTTGTTGTTGCTCTAAACAAATGTGATCAATTATCTGGCTGGCGAAAATCTGAGACGAAATCCATCTCAAAGGCAATTAAGGAACAAGACCAATCGATTCAAAATGATCTTGATCAAAAAATTTATGATGTTGTAGGCACTCTTTCCATTTTGGGATATCAATCTGAAGCATTTCATCGAGTAAAGGACTTTAAATCAGAAATTGCAATTGTTCCAATTTCTGCTAGATCAGGAGTAGGAATTCCTGAATTACTAGCAGTACTAATTGGCTTAACTCAACAATATCTCCAGAAAAGATTAGACCAAGAGGAAAAAGACCCTCGGGGAATAGTTCTTGAAGTTAATGATGAAGTAGGTCTAGGGCAATCCGCTAATATTATTTTGATTGATGGAAGTATCAAAAAAAGTGATAGTATTGTTGTTGCCAAAAGAGATTCAGTAGTTGTAACAAAACTCAAAGCAATTCTTTTACCAAAACCTCTTGATGAGATGCGAGATCCACGTGATAAATTCAAACCTGTAGACCAAGTTGATGCCGCAGCAGGACTAAAAATTGCATCTCCTGATCTTGAGGGTGTATTGCCAGGAAGTACATTGTATGTTGCATCAAATGAGGAGGATATCAAAAAGTACACTCAGTTAATTGAATCAGAAATGAAATCAGTTTTCGTCGATACTGAAACTGATGGAGTTATTCTAAAATGTGATACAATAGGCTCTCTTGAGGCCGTAATTGAGATGCTCAGGCGTTCTCAAGTGGCAGTAGCAAAGGCCGATATTGGACCCGTTAATCGCCGAGATGTCATGGAATCCAAGGCCATAAAAGAAAAGGACCGACATCTTGGAGTAATTCTAGCATTTAATGTCAAGATATTACCTGATGCAAAAGAAGAATCTGAGAATAGTCATATTCGAATCTTTGAGGACAAGGTAATTTACAGTTTAATTGATAATTACAATGCATGGGTAGAGGAAGATACTGCACATGAGGAGGATGCAATTTTTGCAGAATTTACTCCAATATCCAAATTTAAATTTCTAAAGGGATATGTTTTTCGAAACAACAATCCTGCCGTATTTGGAATTCAAGTTGATGCAGGTGAACTTCGACATAAAATTCCCTTTATGAACAAAGACGGAAGAAGCGTTGGTAGAGTTCACCAGTTACAACACAAGGGGAAAACTGTAACTTCTGCAAAAACTGGACAAGAAGTTGCATGCTCGGTTCAAGATGTTACAATTGGAAGACAAATATTTGAAGAAGATATTTTTTACACTTTTCCACCATCTCATGAGGCAAAACAACTTCTTGGTAAATTTGCACACAAGCTTGGCCCTGAAGAAACTAAAGTATTAAATGAAATAGTAGAAATTCAAAGAAAACGTGATGCAGCTTATGCATACTAGATTTGAAATTCTTTTACGACTTATCTAATTTTTTATGTAATGGATTTTTTTAGGAATGTTTTTTACAGATCATATGAATTCCTGGTGCTCCGACTGCTCCCATCATCTTATCAATAATTTGTCCTGATTTGAACATGATAAAAGTAGGAATTGATTGTACGCTAAATCTCATAGAAATATTTTGATTTAGATCAACATTTACACGAGCAAATTTTATTTTTGGATATTTTTTATATAGGCTCTCAAATATGGGGTGCATCATTTTACATGGACCGCACCATTCAGCCCAAAAATCTACTAGAGTAGGATTTTCAGCAGAGATTATTTGATCAAAATTAGATGCATCAAGTTCAACAATTCCAGGTTCAATCTGTGGTTGATTTTGCTGTCTAATCATTGCTTCGAGTTTTTCTTGCTTTATCTTTTCAATTTCTGGATCCTCAGACAATAAATCCATCTGATTAATTCTACTAAAAAATCTATGTCAATAAACTCAGAAAACTAGAATTTTCTATTGGTTTCCAGATTCTAGTGAAAGTGCTTCGAATCTTTTGGAATGACAAATAGGACATTCATCTATATATTTTTCAAAGCTAACTGATGTGTAAACAATCCCACACTCTCCGCAAATTCTGAGATTCCTTGTTAGTTTTCCCATAGTTTTTGTCATTTTGATATTGAGATTAAAACCTAACTAGATTTGCTTTTTTAATACCATAAATCACAATTGCAGGAGCGCCCAAGTACATTCCAATATTTGCCATGATTATTGCAATACCATAACCTAGCATTTCTTGCTCTGAATCTACATCAACTGCTGAAAGAATTGATAATGATGATAACATTGGCGTTAATCCAATCTTAACTGCTTCCTTAAACAATGGATTCTCTCTCTCATAGTCTGCAACTACTGGTGAGAATGAATAATAGAACTGATTAAATCCTGTCATAAATGACACACCTGACTCTGTACTCATCACCTTATTGTCACGAATCTCTCTCAAGAATTGGACTTGTGGTGCCATCTCAGAGCCATATGCTGCAGTTGCGATAAGA
>JAUWQG010000083.1 GCA_030611185.1 Nitrososphaerota archaeon | reverse complement strand
GTCTTCTTTTGTCTTTAATACTTTTTACAAAAAATAATGATGTTGCAACTATTCGAATTGCAATTAATGGGGAAGCAAGATCAGTATATTTTAATTCATAACTTTCGGTTGTTGGTATTTGAGAGACTACTAAAGGAACTTCAGTAATTTTTACCATTCCTAACTTGTTTCCTTGTTGTTCAACAAACCAAACATTATCTTTATCATCAGATGTCATAAATTGTACAAACGAGGAATTAGTTGGGATCGAAACTTCAATCAAATTATTATTATGCGGATCATATGCTGCAATTTTATCAACTGTATGTTGAGCAAACCAAAGATTGTCATATCTATCAAAAGCCATTCCAAATGGAAGTGCCTCAGGATCAGGTACTGGAATTCTATCAAAAGTTTCTAAAATTGGGTTAAATTTGACAATTCCCACGCCTGTATGCTCTGCAATCCAAAGGTTTCCTTCCTTGTCAAAGATTAATGCCTCAGGTCCACGTAATGGAATATCATCTGAAAATTCTGTAATCTCATTATTTTCTGGGTTGATAAATCCTATCTTGCCAGGATTTGTTTCAGTAAACCATATTTTTCCTTCATTATCGATAGCCAATGCAAATGGTAATGATCTTTTTTGTAATTGAATTTCCTCAAAAGTATTAGAGTCTGGAAGGTATTTCAAAATTTTATCTTTATTGTTTATGATAATCCAAATATTTCCTTCAAAATCTGCCTGAATTGAAGTTGTTCTACTCATATCAATTACTGGAGCAACTTTTGGCAAAGTAATGGTGGTAATTTCTTCATTATCTGGATCAAAGAACCCAATCTGGTTTCTTGGAGGATCATTAAACCAAATCTTTCCATTATTATCTTTAGTAAGCATCACTGATACTACTCCATCAAAGGAATGTGGAGTAAATTCTTGAGTATCAAGTGAGAATTGCCACAGTCTGGGTGCAGTTGGATCACTTATCCAAATGGAGTTATTCCCATCAAACAAAGGATAAAGAGGCTTTGTGGACTCAGGAAAATCATATTCCAAAATTTCTGTTTTAAGATCTGGTAGTCTAGGTTTTACAAGTAAATTCATCATTACAGATTCGTTTGCATTTTGGATTCGTTGAATTTCAATTTCTGTTTGCCATTGTCCTGAAAATCCAAAAGTCACCTCACCTTGAAATTCCGTAACTATGTCCTCTTCTTGACTAATCTTTATCATAGGAATTTCTATTGGTGAGATATTTCTTTGAGGGTTTGAAATCTTTACTTTAACTTCATCAGCATCTTGTAATTGATTATTATCCAAATCAGTGATTTTTACTAGAATAGTATTTGTGCCACTAGAAAAAGGCGTTATTTCAATGTCAAATTTTGCACTTTCAGAAAATTCTATTGTTCTAAATCCATACAGCACTTGCTGTGCGTCAACTTTTTGAATTTCTCCGGCAGGCAATGTACCATTTGCTAAAAGGGCAACTACACCAAGTAAAATTATCCCTAATATTGCCTCTACCTTTAATGATCTTTTTAGTTTTTTATGAATTGAAATTACTTTTGATTCAAGTAAATCTTTGCCGTGCTCTTGAACTTTAAACTGAAAGAAACCACCTAATCCCACCATGATTACAGCAATGACAATCTTTGTTATGATTAATTTTCCATAAATTGATTGGGTAATTATTCCTACATCACTTTCTAAAAGCCACATTAAGATTGGGCCTGTAATTATTACAATTCCTATTGCAATGATAAAGGCAATGGAAAATCTTGGAATCATTACAAGAGACATTTTCTCTTTAGCAATTTTGTCTAATTTTGAAAACGTTGGAAGTAGAGTAAAAACAAAATAAATAATTCCACCAATCCAAACTGCTGCCACTAAACTATGTACATAATCCAAGGCAACAGCTGCCATCTGCCCACTTGCAGTACCATGTCCTATCATAGTTGTTGTTCCAATTAGAGCAAGAGATAACAGCAGCATGGGAATTTGATTCTTTTTTGTAATCTGTTTTTTTCTATCCATCCAAAACCAAACTCCCAAAAGAATAACTGTAATTATCATTCTGATTAGCCATGATGTTCCAAATGTTGTTTGTACAGCATCAATGGCTGAAGTTTCCAATCGTAAGGTTTGTACTGCAAGCATTGCGATGTTTGATGCAAATACCGCCATCAATCCAATTCCAGTTAAGGTCATAAATTTTCCATGATGAAAAGAGTTTATTTTTTCAATATCTTTTCTGATCAAGTTTTTATTTTGAGTTCCCCAGATTAACATTGAGGCAATAACTGAGCCTAAAACTATGGTTTGTCCTACTAGTCCTGGAAACCTAGCTCCAGCTTCTGGAAAAAACAAAATATCATAAATTGACTTTGGTGCATCAGTTGGAATATCGATTTTAACATCTCCTACTCCAAAAATAAAAGCAGCATCAACTAAATGACCATCAACTTTTGAAAGCACTTTACTTGTTACAGTATACGCTCCACTCTCAAGTGAAGGAGTGGTAACAACTAGTGAGTTTTCTCCTTGATAATATTGCGAATCTTTATTGTCAATTTGATCACCATTACTGTCAAAAACTTTCAGCGAACTAAAATCTAACTCTATTGGCTCTGAATAAATTACAGTTACTTCAGTTATTCCAACTGGTGCATTTACTGCTGAGCTTGGACTAGTTTCCTCTGTAAATGGATGCGCAGAAACATACGGTATTGAAATTGATAAAACTAACAGGGAAATAATTAGCAGTTTTTTCATTTAATCTTCAAATTATCCCTGATAATTTAAACAGTTTTCATTTAGTTTGGAGTTTGTACCAATTCACGTAAAGATAATAACGTGCCTATTGAGATTATAGCCATGAAAGTTGCTACTTTGAGTTTTGTTGCATTATTGTTTTCTGTAGGATTAGTATCACAAGCCTTTGCTCACACCACAGTAGAAGTTGAACCCTATGAGATTGAAGTTGGTTGGGGAGTAGAACCACCAGTTGTAGGATTTAGAAATGATTTTGTTTTTGATATCAGTGAACCTGGAGAGACTGCTGGATTAAAAGTTGGAATTAAAAATGCTTTCAAAAATCTAGAAGTTACTGCAAAGTTTGGAGGTGTAACTAAAATTTTAGATATTGGTTCTGATCCTAGACCTGGACACTACTTTTCTCATGTAATTCCAACAAAAACAGGCTCATATTCAATCCAACTCAAAGGTGAAATTAACGGAGTTGTAGTTGATGTGAATATTCCTGTTGAAAATGTAGAATCAACTGCAGTATTGGACTTTCCACCAACTAGTGGTTCATCATCTGATCAAGACGTTGTTGCTTTGAAAAGTGCAGTGTCTTCACTTCAACAAGATGTTTCGTCAATAAAGTCAGGTTCTGGAATTGAAGTATCATCTGAAGGTACTGCATACGACTTTGCAATTCTTGGATTATCAATTGCAGCAGCTGCAATAATCTTAGCAGTGATTGCTTTAATAAAAAGAAAATAGAAAAAGAGTGGATTCCTAAAATCTTGGAATAACTCTAGATTTTGCGGTGATTGCGACGATGCTTATGATTGCAACAGATAGTATCATCATTGCGACTGTTCCAAATTCAGGAACAACTTTTGCAGTTGCTACTGTACCTACTGGTCCAGTCCAATTATCTTCCTCACCTGGTGCACCAATTCCTAAAGAAACTATTTCAACATCAATTGGATTATCATCAGATCCAACAGAATCAACCATGTGACTTGCAGTCATTTCCATGGCATGTGCAGTTTCTTGTAAGATTACTTCGCCGTTTTGGGTTGCAGTAATTTCATAGTTGACATGTAATTCACCGAATTCAAGATCAACTTGGGTTCCACCTTTTACAGCAGAATCAGTTACTACTACCATTAGTTCTCCGTCCATCATACTATCATCATGAGTATCTTCATCAGCGCCTGCGGCTTGAACAGTTACCAATCCCATCATCCATGGGTGAACCATACAAAAGTATGGAAAATCACCTTCTGCTTCAAATGTATGTGAGAAAGTTGTTCCTGCCATAAACAAGCTGCTGTCAAAGACACCAGATGGTCCATCTGCTGCACTTCCAGCAGTAACGGTGTGAGCTGCAGAGTCATCATTTGACCATGTTACTACACCGCCAACATCTACTGTTACCTCATATGGAATGAAACATTCGTTTGTTGTTTCACATCCTGGAACAGATGTGCCTTGTGGAGCGCTAACACTGGCAGTTGCGTGAACTGCAAATGCTGGACTTGCAAACATACCGGCTACAATAGCAAATAATACGAAGAAAGAGCCTATTGCTATAGTTTTCATTAAAAGAAATAACCTATGAGATACATAAAAACCCCTCTGGAAATTCAAAATTTGAAAATAATCTATATTGAGACCCACAAAAATTTTTGACGAGGATTTTTAATAACAAAATCCTAAGAATGAAGACTATCTATAGAACCGTTATATCCTCGCCATATGGTCTATCTTGTGATTTTATTTAATACTATTTGATTTTTTCAAATTAGAAAACAGCCACAGTTACCGTATAATCAACGATCAAAACTAAATTAACCTCTTCCCAGAAAATCGTTTCAAAATTATTCCCTATTTACTCTAAACTTTACCAGATATACTCCAGTACCTGCAATACCTACAACTGTTGGTACCATCCACATTGAATGTAAAGTAATTCATATTTTACAAAATGTTTTAACAGTACTCATAATATGAAAAATATGGACGAGGGGCAAAAAGAGGCAATTGTTTTAGCAACTATCACAGCAGGAATAAAATCTTTTGACAAAATATCAAAAGTTACCAA
>JAUWQG010000081.1 GCA_030611185.1 Nitrososphaerota archaeon | reverse complement strand
GTAAAAGAATAGCACGTGAAATTAAAAATGCTAAAGAAGCAAATCAGCTAGATAAAATTACAACCTAAAAACAGAGTTTTTTATTCTTGATGTAACCACAACAGAAGATACCAATACTGCTAAGCCAATAAGAATACCTGCTGGAAATTCTGGAATTACATGAGTACCAATTATTTCTACTTCTTCAGTAAAAACAGGAACAAAAAAGGATAGTGTTGAGCTATCTGCATCTGAGACAATATCGTAATCGACTTCTAATCCGTTTACCAGTACTGCAAATTCGTTGTTATGTGCTCTGATCAATTCATGTTTTAAATCAATTACAAAAATTGAATCAACAGTATTTTCTAAACCAATAAGAAGTGATGTTAATTCAGGATCAATTGCCATTGCAATTACTTTGGCACCAACCTGATAAGGTATAGAAAAAGTGTTTTCATCTATTTCCAGAATATACTCTGAAGGATCTTCAATACCAGAATATTCAGGATGAGATGCACCAAAAGCTGGAATCATAGATATGAATAATGAAAATATTACAAAAAGAAAAAATTTCATCCAATCAAAATTAAAAGATCAACTATTATAATTTTTTTAATTATTTTGCCTTAACTTCCATTCCATGTTGAGATTTTACAATATACTTGTCTCTAACCTTTACACTAACCCAGTCAATAATCAAAACCGTCACCAATACAACTAGCATGAATGTTGTTGCTTTTCCATATGAAGCAAAATCAATGTAACTGATAATATAAAATCCAATTCCTCCTGCACCTACTATGCCCAAAATACTTGATTGCCTAACATTGTAATCAAACATGTAAAGTACTTGGCTAAGAAGATGAGAAGCAGATTCAGGAATTACAACATATCGGATTAGTTGCCACTTAGATACCCCTATGGAACTTACTGCATCCATTGGATCTGAATCAATGGCCTCAATTGTTTCATATTGTAATTTTGCTACAAAACCTACAGTATACATGGTAATGGCCAAAACACCTGCAAATGAGCCTGGTCCCACCATTATTACAAATAACAGTGCCCATAAAATCGAGGGAAATGTCCTAATCGCAGCAAGAATTGCTCTTACTGGTCCATAGACATACTTGTTGTTGAGATTTCTCGCTGCAAACATACTAAGAGGTAATGCAATTGCAACACCTGCCACCGTTCCAATAAATGCCATCTGAATTGTTTCAAACATTGCCCAAATAGCAGTTCCAAAAAGTTCTGCGTCAACTTGACTCATTTCCTCAATAACAGTCATAAGATTTGGAAGACCTTCAATGAATTCAATAGGACTAACATCAACATTGTAAGAGGCTGCTACAACAAGAGCGATAATAATACCAACTATAAGATTATTTTTTTGATTCATCTGAATACATCTCCATAATTTCTTTTGAAGTTAGGTCACCTGTTTGAAAGTCAACTATTTTATCACCTTCTACCCCAATTTCTAAAATCTTTTCGCCTTCTTTGATTACTGCAACTCTATTGGCATATTCCAGTGCTAGTTGCATGTCGTGATGAACCATAATTGCTGTAAGATTCATATCTTTTTGAGCATTTGAAATCAAGTTCATAATTTCTCGTGCAGTAACATGGTCTAATTCAGAAACAATTTCGTCTGCAAGTAAAATTGTAGGTTTTTGCATAAATGCTCTAGCAATAGCAACTCTTCTTTTTTCTCCCCCGCTTAACATGTAGACTTTTCTTTCTTCTTTTCCTGATAACCCAACAAGTTTCAAAATTCTTTTTGCTTCATTGATTTCTTCTTCAGGGAATATCTTCAATAAAGATTGAATTTTTTTTAATCTAGGTAATGCACCTATCAAAGTATTCTCCAATACAGTGATATTTTTAATCAAACCCAAATTTTGAGGAATATACCCAATTTTATGCATCATTGATTTGAATTTTTTATCATTCATGTTTGGTGTTTGATAGTCAATTTTGATAGTTCCCTTGCTTGGAGTCATCATTCCGTTCATTAGTTTAAGTAAAGTTGATTTTCCAGAACCCGATTGGCCAACTAATGCATAATTTGTGCCTCTATCAATAGAGAGATTGATTCCTTTTAGAGTGAAAATTTTTGAATCATATGAAGTCCATACATCATTCATCTGGATGATTTTTTTCGTTGAAATTTTTGAAAAAGAGATTGAATTACTCATCTGAATTAGTTTCATTTTCAGATAATTGCTTTTATTTGCTCTTGTTGTATTTATCTAAAATTTCTTGATCAAGGCCTGTCAACGCATCAATGTAAATTCCAAACTCTCCAATATGCATAGTAGTCGTAGTTGGAACTAGTGCTTCGGCACCATATAGATTTTGTAAAATTTCATTATTCTCATCATAATTGAGTTCAACTAATGCATTTACAAGAGCATCTTTTGTAGAATCAGACATATCGGCATTTACCATGAATACATGAGATGGTACAGGCCCAAGGGTTGTCACAGCACGTAATTTTGCTTGATCTTTTTGCTCTAAATATTTTTGTGGAGCAATATCTGAACCAAATGCAACATCAACATTACCGTTTAGAAGTAATTCGAGAGCTGCTTTGTAACCACCGGTAAATGTATGACTCTCAAAGTTATCTGCCAACGCAGATTGTAAAGCTACAATATCATTTCCTTCAATTTGTATGTGTCCTTCAGTTACCAAGGTTCCCATTGGTCGAACAAAACCAGAAGAACCGGTAATACTTGTAAATGCAACTCTTTTTCCAAGCGTATCCTCAAGTGTATGAATAGAATCATTTTCTGCTAGTGTCCAGACAGTTGCTTGGTAGTTTACTTTCCCTGCAACAATTTCTGCCAAAACTGCCTCGGCCCCTGTTCTTTGATGGGTAATCCATGCAGGTCCTGTATCCATAAAGGCAGCATCAATATGACCAAATCGCATTCCTTCAATAATAGATTCGTATTTTGTTGGTACAACAATTTCTACATCCACACCAAGTCTATTTTCTAAAAACTGCTCTAGCGCTTCGGCTTTTGGAGTTATTTCTCCTGCCTTTTCAAGAGGAATAAATCCTATAGTTAATTTATCAACATCGATAGAAGAATCATTTGAGGATACATGAATTACATTATTTTCAATCAGAAATTCTATTCCATTTAAAAAAGTTTGATCATCAACAGTACCTTCTGCCCACCATGCAGCATTGTTTTTGATCCATTCAGGAACTAGACTTTGTGCTTCTGCGTTTTGAGCAAATAAAATAGTTGTAATGCTAATTACAGATATTGTAATTATTAATGAGAAAAGTAATTTTTGTTTCATGTACTGAAAATCTTAGGATCAGCTAAGTTATTTAAATTAGATTTTCATTCTACGTTCTCATTCTAACTCTATAGAATTAGAAAATAAACACGTGATAAAAATTAAGAAACTAAAAATTTAGAATTTTTTGTTAGGGTGTAGGTGCAGAATTGGTTCAGTGTCATCAAGAGTGATTTCAACTTTTCCAATCCTACTGCGATATTTTTTTATTTTTTTGCCCTCATTTGAAAAGATAAACTTGTGTACTTCAATTAGTGTAAGATCTTCCAAAGAAGACAGAGTTTTGTAAACTGTGGAAAGTGAAAGTTTTAATTCATCTGCAATTTGGGTTGCATCTTTTGATTCGTTTTTAACTGAAAACAAAACTGCTCGAGTATATACACTACTTAGGGATTCTATTATTTTTTGAGTTACATCAAATTCATTTAATTGGATAATATTAGATAGAGCCATTATTTTCACTTGTTTGATACCAGATTAAGAACAGGTTCGGGTTTTTTAATTGAAATATCTGCCTTGCTTATCCTGCTTTTAAAGACCTTATATTTTCGCCCCTTGTCAGACAGCATCCATTTTTCAATTTCAATAAGAGTTAATTCTTCAAGATCACCTAATTTTTTGTAAACACTACTAAGAGGGATTCTGAGTTTTTCTGAGAGTTCAGTAGCTGTTTTGCCTTGCTTGATAATTGAGAATAAAATTGCCCTTGATTCAGTATCTGCAAGTGCCTCAATTACTTTTTGAGTAATGTCATATTTTTTTAATTGAGGTAAGGTTATCCGCCTAGGCAAGTAAATCCAAAATTGCCGTAGAGTTATTTAAAGCACATGATTTGATTCTCATTCTAGAGATTTGGAATTACTAATTAAAAGAAGGAACTTCCCGGTTTGATTTGAAACGGTTCCATAGAATTCCAAGTATCAAACCTACTGATACCCAATAGGTAGAAACTGCCAGGACAGACATTATTCTAAATCCATTAACCAAGTCAATAGGAGCAGTAACCTCATCAGTGTTTTCTGGCATTGCAACAAAAACTGCAGAAACAAAAACAGCATAACCAGCTAACGCAATGAGTTTCTTGTTACCTTGGAACATCTTTGATAATTTATAAAATCCTACAGCTGCAAACCCGGAAATTGCAATAAATGAAAGATACAAAACTGATCTTAAAACAACTGTTTCCGCATCTCCAACTGTTGGAGGATTTGCCGGGTATTTTAAAAATGGAATAAAGTAAATGGTAAACCACATTATTCCAGCAAGAATTAATGCCTTTTTGATATTATTATTTCCAGGTAATGAATTCCTAGATAGAGTAAACACAATTCCAAACAATGCACCAATAGACGTACCCAAAATGACACCGGCCAAAAGCTGACCTCCTTTTTGCCATGTTCTATATCCCTCATATTCAACCCAAAATTCCAAAGTATCATCCTCTTCACCTGAAGCAAACAGGTTTTGATTTTCTATTCCAATTGCCTCATCAAGATAAGGCTCAACCAAAACCAAATTTGCAGAACCGTGAACTAATCCTTCAAACGCACCGGAGACTAGAACAATT
>JAUWQG010000150.1 GCA_030611185.1 Nitrososphaerota archaeon | reverse complement strand
GCTCTTCTTGCACTTCCTGATAAAATAACTCTAAACGATAAAATCCACGTAACTGATCTTTTGCTAAAGTCAGGTGCCACAATTCAAGAATTTAATTGCTTCAGAAAACATCTATCAAAGATCAAGGGTGGAAAATTAATTGATAATCTAAAATGTCATGGAATATCTCTTGTGATGTCAGATGTGGAAGGCGATGATCTATCAGCAATAGCATCAGGTACTACTTACATGGATAATACAACATTTGCAGATGCATTAGAGATTATAAAAAAATACAAACTAAAACTGAGAATTCCACTAGAGGTACTTCAATTGCTAAATGAGGGGGCAGATCAAAAGATACCTGAAACACCAAAAAAAGAAAAAATAAAAAATTACATTATTGCAAACAACAATGATTGTACACAAGCTATGGAAGTCAAGGCAAAAGAGCTAGGATACAAAGTAAAGAAGATAGAGATCTTTGGAGATATCAAAGATGCTGTGAGAACAATTATCAAAAATATTCCAGAACAACAAAAAGACTGTTTAATTTTTGGTGGTGAAACTACAGTAGAGGTAAGAGGAAAAGGATCTGGCGGGAGAAACCAAGAACTAGTTTTAAGAATTTTAAAAAATACTCAAAAGGCAAACAGACTAAGTATTGCAGCAATAGGAACTGATGGAATAGATGGCAATACCCTATTTGCAGGAGCAATAACTGAGAATATCAAAATGGAACCATCAATACTAAAGGAATTTTTAATAAATAGTGATTCAGGCAGGTTTTTTCAAAAACAAAAAAGCAACATAACTACAGGATTTACTCATACAAATCTAATGGATATAGGCTTAGTATTACAATAATTATTGAGAAATAACTTCTATTGGTTTTTCTGTTTTTTCTTTTCTCATTTTTGCAATAATTGATGCTAATTGAGCTTCGTGTATTTCATCAAGAGTCTCACACATGAATATAGAGAATTTATTCCATTACTTAAACAATGACTAAATGGGATGAATTTTGTCTGAATTTTTAAAATTAGAAAATCTGCATGATGCTTTAATAGAATAAAGTCGTAATTAATGCAGAAATTCTCATGCTAGAAAAACAGTTCAATCCTGATTTGTTGTACAATAGAGTTGTTCATTTCTACATGGATAAAAAAGGATATTCTAAAGACAAAGCAAACTCAATTGCACAGTCAGTTGTGAAAAGAGAAGCTCAAAAGAGAATTTGTAAAAATGAAAAATGCAAACATTTCTCACATGATCACATTAGAAATGCAGAAACTTGTCTTGTAGAGAATTGTGATTGCGATAAATTTTCCAATTAAATAAAATCATCCAACGAATTTTCACGTAGTGGCTGAGCACTAATTCCCATTTTTCTTAAATGAGAAGCAAATTCCTCTACAAATCCATGAATAGTATAGACTTGCTCAGCTCCGGATTGAACTACCATATCCACTAATTCGTTAAAATCACAATGGTCACTCATTACAATAGAATAGTCAGTTCGTCTACCAAATGGAAATCTTGGTGATTGCGCCCATCCGCTAAATCCTATTGTTACTGCACCATATTTTGATCTCATTTCTTTGAGAAATGGGTTTTTTTCAGACATCATTGGTGCAACCATAATCCAGGGTTTTTTATCCAACAAGCCCATTTTTTGAGCCTCAGAATGACCCATTCCCTCCATTAAAGATACACCAAGCTGATGGTGCAAGTCATTCATCTGCTTAACAGAATCGTGAAAATAAAGAGGACTCCAATGACCAAAGAGTTGAGTGATTGTTTGTGCTTTTCCTAGCTGATATCCCATTAAAATTACAGGTACACCTTTTGAGTAGAGTTCAGAAATTAGTTCATTGACCCGTTTTTTTATTTCATCTAATTTTGGAAACACAAATTCAGGGAGACCAAAAGTACATTCAGTGATTAATTTTTTGCATTTTGGGATTTTAGCTGCTGTAAGAAATCCTCGGTCCCTGGTACAAATATCACCAGTGTAAAATACATCATCAAAAAGCAATCCTTTTGATCCTAAGATATGTCCACTATCAATAAGAGAGTAATCATCAATTTTTTCCACATAATTTTGCATTTTAAAACCTCGGAGGTTTGCAATTTTGTTTGTTTCAATTGAAGCAAGAATTGTCCCCCCATTTTTTGATGGTAAGTGGTCCATGTGAGCATGAGATACAAAATTGACTCCAGATGAATCAGTTTTTTTTGGATCCAACAGCACCTTTTTGTCATTTTCCTCACACAAGATTCCATTTTTTGTCATTCTAATTTTTTGAGGCAATGTTGAGAAAAATAATTTGATTCGATATAAACTGCAAGTTTATTCTAAGTAAACTCCAGATAAAATTATGTTCAATTTTAAAGATATATTTTGAATTAAAAAATTAAAGTTCTAATCCGAAGGATTGAGCTACATTTGCAAATTTTACATAAGTTTCCAAGTATTGTCTTCCCCTTTGTGTAATTACAAATGTGTGTTTTCCATCAAATTCAATTTTGTTAATAAGACCAGCCCCAGTCAAATTTGATATGAATTTTGATAATCTAGAATGGGGAAGATTTGCCTTTGAGAGTAGAGCTGTTGTTTTGATTCCATCTTGACCTGACTGTGCAGTTGCATTCAATAGATCTCCTACTATTTGCATGCTTGTTCTGTATGAGGCCATATAGAGTATTTTGAACTGTATTTTATAAAGATTGGTATTGTCAACCAATGACAACCATTCATTACCATTAGTATATATAGAGGTAACCAGTGGCTATAGCATGAGTACACAAACACAATCAAGCGATGTATATTCAATGACCAAGCAAAATGTTCAAAAATATTTTGAAAATATCTCAAAAATCACTCCACAGTATTTTCAATCAATTACACATTTGCAAGAAGAATGTATGAAAGCCTGT
>JAUWQG010000016.1 GCA_030611185.1 Nitrososphaerota archaeon | reverse complement strand
TGATCTAAATCCAGTAAACATTCGTATTTTTCCATTATCCATTTTAACAGGAATTTTAACTCGCAAAATTCGGTTTGGCGTTGCAAGATATTCTCTAATACCTTTATCTTTAATTTTTAAAACATCACATGCATCATTAACTTGTTTTGTTGCATTGGCAAACGGATCTGACTTGACCAAGTTGATCATTTTCGAAGAATTAGGATTATAAAAGTTTGGTTGGATATTTTTGATCGCATATTCATAACATAATATCAGATGTAGACTTTTTTGTGGTTCATCTTGCGGTCTAGTTTATCAATTGCCTCATCAAGTGCACTAATGTTAATTTCCAGAAAATTTGAGAGGTGATATACTGCGCCGTACTTTTCCCCAACCTTTGAGACCATGTTGTTCTTCTCAAGAACCTTCATGTGGTGCTGAACTGCCTTGTAATCAAGATCAAGTTCTTGAGATAGCTGGTGGGTGTTGAAAGGCTTTTCAAGCAGTAGCATGATTATTCGCAGTCTTGTAAGGCCTCCCCTGGTGCTTGTAAAGAGGTAAAACAATAGTTTGCGGGTTTCTCTATCTGGCTTTCTTTGCTCAGATTGAGATCTAGATCTAATGATTTCCTTGAATTCTAAGAGTTGTTCTGTGCTCAATTTGTTTACCTTGAATGGTATGTGTCAATTCTGCTTAAAACCCTATTTCCAAATCTTTTCCATATCTTTTAGAGAAGATGGCAGATAATTACCCTTAAATTGACTTAGAGGCGACTTGACATATCATGATGGCATCACGCGGTTACGATATGACCCCTACAATGTACTCTCCAGACGGCAGAATATACCAAGTAGAGTACGCAATTGAGACGGTAAAGCGTGGAACCTTAGCACTTGGAATCACAACCAAGGAAGGAGTCATTATGGCAGTTGAAGAAAAACCAAGAGCTCTTCAAACAAGCAACGTTACTCAAAAGATCTTTCAAGTTGATTTTCACATCGGCGTAGCAGCTGCGGGATACATACCAGACGCTAGAGTGCAGGTGGATAATGCAAGGTTGTTTTCTCAGGGAAACAAGATGACGTATGATGAATCAGTCGAGGTAGGGACTGTGGCAAAACACTTAGCAGACCAGTCTCACCAATTTACTCAATATTCCGGAGTCCGTCCAAACGGAGTAGCTTTGATTATTGCAGGAGTAGACCAGAAAGGAGAGTCAATCTACGTTACTGACCCTAGCGGAACTTTTGTCCAGTATTCAGCAATTTCAATCGGCGCAGGCTCTGATGACGTAAATACATTTTTGGAGAAAAATTACAATTCCGATATGAGTCTTGAGGATGCAGCAGCACTTGCCATTGCAGCAATCAATCTAAAAGAAGACAAAAAAGGAGCAATAGAGTACGTGAAGATGGCAAAGGTGACCTCCAAGGATAAGACCTTTGAAAAAATTTCTGAATCTGATTTAAAAAATTATTCTCAAAATGCTTCAAAGTTCACTGCACAGTAATCTGCAGTTTTTTGGATTTGAAAGTCGTTCATATTATTTTACACAGAGGATAGCTGCATGGGTTTAGGAAGCTACTGGGGAGAAGTAATAGAAGTACTTCGCGAAATTATTCCAGTATATGACAAGGTAAACTCTTACATCTCACTCGGCAAAGATGTGGAGCACAGAAATCGTGGAATACGAGGAAGAGTTCTTCCAGGAAACAAAATCCTTGATGCAGGTTCTGGTTTTGGAAACATGTCAAAAACTGCATCAAAGCAGTGCAACGGAGATATTTCAATTACGCTTTTTGACCCGCTGATTCCAATGCTGAAAAACACCGGCATGTACTTTGAGAAAACTCCAGATATGGTAAACGGAGTCTTTGAGCATATTCCATTTCAAGATAAAGAGTTTGATGCAGTGCTTTGCGGTTACTCGCTAAGGGATGCAATCAATCTCAGAATTGCAATCTCTGAGATTCACAGAGTTTTGAAAAAAGATGGGAGGTTTGTAATCGTTGATTTGGGAAAACCTGATAAGGCCTTTATCCGATTCGGCGTCTCATTTTACCTCAGAGCAATTTTGCCCATCTTGGCCCTGATTGCAGGAGGAAGACTGGGTCTAAAATTTGCAACCCTTTATGGCACCTACAAAAGATGGCCTAAAAACAAAAAGCTCGAGGAGCTCCTCTTGGAGAGATTCTCCAGAGTAGAATTTGAGAAGGACCTTATGGGCGGGGCAATAATGGTTGCAGCATACAAATGAACAGAGCGCTAATTCTTGTAAACATAACAGGCCTGATCATTGGAATCTCATACGGGCTTCACGGACCAATACTTCCAATATTTGCAAAAAATGTAATCGGAGCATCCTACTCTGAGCTTGGTCTTATCGGCCTTGCCAACTTTGTCCCATACATGTTCATCCCAGTTTTTGTAGGGATTCTTCTTGACAAGTTCAACAACGGGTACCTCCTTGCAATAGGCGCAGCAATCAACTCTGCGTCAATCTATCTTCTCTCAATAGCTCATTCAGTTCCAGAAATCATGGGCTTTAGAATAATGACAGGTGTGGCCCATGCTTTTTTTTGGCCTCCGTGTGAATCTATAATTTCAAAGGAGAGCACCGAAAAAAACAGGGTTCGAAACATCTCGTGGTTTACAATGTTTTTTGTTTTAGGATTTATGATAGGACCTCTTCTTGGGACAGTATTTCTTGAAGGGGAAGATATTACGTATAGAGTTCTATTTCAGATAACAGCATTTATCCTGGCAACGGCAATAGTGTCGTCGCTTTTACTTTCCAGAAAAAACAGAAAGGTCCATCACGAGAGATTTTCATTAGCATCACTAAAGGAGATGAAAAAGTTTCCAGAGCTCATAATTCTTTTGATCTTCTGCACCTCCTCGTTTGGAATAATTCTCTCAATTTATCCCGCATTTTTAAATGACAACGGAATGTCAGATACGGACATTTTGCTTTTGTACTTTGCATTTGGAGTATCACGAGTTGTGTCCCTTGCGTTGGCAGGAAAATTCTCACGTAGAACAAGTCAAACTCTGATAGCTGCTACCCTTGCAGTCTCAGTAGGATTGGCCTTATCTGCAGTATCAGATTCCATCATTGTTTATGGAATTGCCCTAGTTCTAATGGGATTTGGCTTCAGCATATTTTTCCCGTTGACACTTGAGATTATTTTGAGTAAAACAAGAAAAGAAATCTCAGGTAAGATGATTGGGGCATATGAAACAGTGTTTGGGATTGGATGGGCAGTCGGACCAACAATTGGTGGACCCATCACACAATCCTTTGGAGCGCAAGCACCATATCTGGTGTTTTTCGTAATTGGGATAGGAGTGACAATACTTGCTATTATCTCAAGAAAGAAGCTAGAGCCCATGCGAGAGCAAAGGATTTGATTTTCAAAGAGAGGCTTAACTATACATTTTGAAAAGCATTACGTTTAATTTCAAATAAAATCATTTGATACCATGATTGAGAACCCTCTGAACATTGTTGGAAGTGAGTGGGTAATCATAATTTTTGTTGCATTAATTCTATTTTTAGGTACAGGACAGCTTCCAGGAGCTGCAAGAAAGATTGGAAAAGTAGTAAACCAATACAATCAGGCAAAAACAGATGTGCAAAATCAGCTAAAAGAGGTTACAAATGATAGTGTCGATATTTCAGGACCTGTAGAAAATAAAAGGCAAAAAAATGAAGTCATTGCAAAGTCTTTAGGAATTAGGCCAGAAGGACTGACAGATGATGAGCTGCAAAAATTAATTGAGAACAGAATAGGACAAAAAAAGGCAGATGGTTCTGAAAATCCAAAAACAGATTAAATTAATTTGAATTTTTTATTCTATACAAATTCTTATCCAGACGTTTTTTTGCAAATTTGTAATAGGCTGGAACGATTTCAAAACCCAAAAATCGTCTTCCCAAAGATTTGCTAACTACTGCAACTTGACCTGAGCCTAAAAAGGGGTCCATCACAATATCTTTTTTTTCACTAGAATAATGTAATAGTTTTTCAATTAATTCTGAAGGAAGTTTCGTAGGAGTTTTTTCATCCCCAGTCCAATATTCTCTTTTGATTTCCCAAACATCTTCTTTATCCCGGTAATGTAGACTTCGTCCTTCTTTGGTTTTGTCTTCTTTTTTGAACCTAGAAAATGGAAGGAATTTTCTTTTCTTTTCATCTTTGCAAACGTAAAGACAATGATAATGTGAAGTAACAAATTTTTTTTTAGTTACAACACCAAATTGGTATTTCCAGATAATGTGGTTAATTGTGGTAAATCCAACATCATCTAGCGCGCTAAGAATATCTTTGAGGTTATTCCATCCTGAAAATACATACATGCTTCCAGATTCTTTTAACACTCGATGAACCTCCTTCATCCAAGAATAGGTAAAATCATAGTAATCCTCAGGCTTGATTTCATTATATCCTGAAATTACTCTAGATGAAATACGATTATAATTTGCCTTTTTTGCCTTAAAGTTTATGGCAAATGGAGGATCAGTTATTACCAAATCAATTTTATTTTTAGGAAGAGATTTCATCCCATCAATACAGTTTAGATTGTAAATGTTGTTAATTTCAGTTTTCTTCAAATTTAGAATTTAAAATTATTTCCCATCTTAATAATGTCGTGAAATTGCAGATAGAAAACCACTCAAACAATAAATCTCGAGTAATTATCATCAGATTTGAGATTAATTGAAATTTTCATGTCCTAAATGTAATTCAAAAATAGAGATTCAAAAAACTTTCGACAATAAGATGCATGTATCATGTACTAGCTGCGGAATAGAAGATTTGCTGGAATTTTCAAAAAATTATGATGAAGTGTTTTTAGAATTTTTATCAAGATTTGATGAGGGTCTTGTATCAGACGAGGGAATATCTGAGAATCTAAAAAAGGAAGGAATTGTAAGAGATGAAAATGAGATAAAAAAAATGATTGGGGAAAACAAGCCAGACATTATTACAGAAACTGTCCTTTTCTCAAAAAGAGACTATATCTCAGAGTACAAGATTTTGAAGAATCCTGAGCCTAAAATGGGCAGTAAAGTAGATGAAATGGGCCTAGAAGATGAAGTTACAAAATACTTGAAAGAAATCAAGATAAATCAGTTTTACAAATTTCAAGAAGAAGCAATTGAAGAAATTGTTTTTGGCGAGAATGTTATAATTGAGGCACCAACTGCATCAGGAAAAACAGAGGCATTTTTGATTCCAGTTATTCAAAAAATAAAAAACATGGGAGAGCCTGGAAATGTTTTTGCTGTCTTTGTTTATCCTACAAAGGCACTAGCAAGAGACCAGTATCCAAAAATTCAGAGTTTTGCAGAAAAAATTGGAATTACCGTCAAGGTCTTTGATGGAGATACAAAACAAACAGAGCGCAGAGAAATTTTAGATAGTCCCCCACACATTCTAGTTACAAACTTTGATGTAATTCATTACCATTTGTGGCATCAAACAAAATTTGCATCCCTTTTAACAACTGTAAAAATTTTAGTGGTAGATGAGGCCCATGTTTATTCTGGAATTTTTGGTTCTAATGTGCACTATATCATAAAACGATTAAAGAGAATCTGCTCAAACAAGCTTCAATTTGTTGCAGCATCTGCAACACTAGAGGAGGCAAAAGAGTTCTGTGAAAAATTGTTTGACGTTAAAATGAAGATAGTTCACGGTTCTGGGAAAAAAGGGCAAACAGATTTCGTAATGTTGTTTCCATCACTGAGAACTCAGCGAGCCCTAATGGTGGATTTGACAAAAAAACTGACTGAAAAGAATCACAAAACAATGGTTTTTAGCAATTCTCATCTAAATTCCGAACTTTTAGCAATGCAGGCTAAAAAACAAAAAGTAAACATCAAAGTTCACAGGGCAGGACTGATGGCAAACTATCGCAAGTCAGTAGAAAAAGAGTTCAAAGGAGATACCCTCCAAGCAATATCATGCACGCCTACCTTGGAATTAGGAATTGATGTGGGAAATGTTGATGGCGTAATCTCATCTACCATTCCTGTAAATCGACTAGTTCAGAGAATTGGAAGAGCCGCAAGAAAGGGACAGAGAGGTTATGCATTTTTGGCACTCGGGAATGATCCGATATCTCAATACTACAAGAATCACCCAGATGATTATTTTGAGGATGTGGAGAGAACATACATTGATCCAAAAAATCCGTTTGTGGAGGAATTTCAAGTTCTATCAATGGCATGTGACAAACCAATTTCAAAACATGAATTAAAAGAACATCAAGAAGTAATTAACCATCACCTAGATGAAGGGAATCTAGTACTTTACAATAATAGAATCATTCCAAATTTTGACCGAATTGGTTCAATGTTAAATGATTACAGTATAAGAGGAATTGGAAAGTCGATTGATATTTTCTTAAACGAAAGAAAGGTTGGAGATAGAATTCTTCCAATCGCACTACAGGAACTTCACAAAGATGCAATCTATTTTCTTGCAGGAATGAGATACAGAGTAAAAGAAATGGGATATCCTAAAAAAAATTATGCAAAGATTGAAAGAATCCCAAAAGACTATCCGTACTATACAAAAGCCCTTACAGAAGAGTGGCCTACAATTGAGACAGTTTATGAAAGAAGAAAAGCATTCGGAGTTGAAGTTGCCTTTTGTAAATTACACATAAAAAAACAAGTTTATGGATATGTGAATATTGAGCTTGGTCAAGAAGTTACTCAAGGAGAAAAAGTATTACTGGATGAGTCATTAGAGTATGACTTTATCACAAAAGGAATTGTCTTTCATGCACCAAGACCACTAAAGGAAATTCAAACAGCAGAAGACGAGGATTATACTGAAGCAAGCGGGTACCATGCAACCGAACACGTTGTAATTGAAGGAAGTAACATGATAACGGGAGGCGTATCTCAGGACCTTGGAGGCATTTCACTTGGTACCTCAGGCTTGATTTTCATCTATGATGGGGCTATTGGAGGTAATGGTGCCAGTAGAGCCCTGTATGACAGATTTGAAAAAGCACTTGAGCGAAGCATGCACATCATAAAGGAGTGTCCATGTCAAAACGAGTCTGGTTGTCCTCGATGTACTTTTTCCTACAGATGTGGAAACAACAATGAATTTTTGCACAAACATTCATCATTGGAAATCCTTACAAGAATCAACTCTGGCGAGAAAACAAAACTAGTAGATCCCACAGAAGGAGACAGACCACTCGTATGATAAATCAATATGGGATAAATAAGACAGATTTCTACAAAACCACATGGAAAAAGTGGCTCTTGTTACTGGAAGCTCATCAGGAATAGGATATGAAACTGCTCTTGCACTTGCAAGAGATGGATACCACACATTTGCAAGTATGAGAGATACAAGTAAAGCAGAAGAATTGAAAAAAACTGCCAATAAAGAAAACCTCCCAATTACCGTAATAGAGCTTGATGTAGATAATGAAGCATCAATAGTAGAGGCAATAAAAAAAGTAATGTCAGATGCAAATAGAATTGATGTACTGGTAAACAATGCAGGGTATGGTCAGTTTGGATGTACAGAAGATGTCTCAACAGATGATTTCAGAAAACAATTTGAGACTAATTTTTTCAGTGTTGTTAGAATTATTCAAGAAGTTACACCAATAATGAGAAAACAGAGTTCTGGATTTATTGTAAATATTAGCTCAGTTGCTGGCAGAATAGGTCTTCCGGGATCTCCAGCTTATATCAGTTCTAAATTTGCACTAGAGGGACTAGGAGAGTGTTTACGATATGAGCTTGGAATGTTTGGAATAAAGACAACCTTGATTGAACCAGGTGTAATCAAAACCAACTTTTTTGATTCGATGAAAATTCCAGATTCAAAGACAGATCCAAAATACAAGCAATTAACTGACAAAATGCTTGCTGGATTAAAGATGATGACGGAGCTTGGAACTGCGCCATCTCAGGTAGCTGATGTTGTGATAAAGGCAATTCACGATGATGAGAGTTTACCGCGATACATTGTCGGAACTGATGCTGCCATGTTTATGGAGGCAAAAAACTCAAAATCTGATCTTGAATTTGAGAAATATATGTCAAAAGAGCTGTTTCCAGGCTGATAGTACGCCTACGTTAAATTGATATACACATAGAATCTCATTTTTGTCAAAGTCCGCAATTTTAAGTGATGATAAATGAAATGGAGAACGCTACAACAAAATGGAATATTGTTTCCACCCCTCTTTGAATCTCTAAAGATTAAACTAAAGATCAAAGGTGAAAACATTCCACTTGATCTAAATCAAGAAGAAATGGTCTATCAGTGGGCTAAGAAAAAAGATACACCTTATGCTCAAGACAAGGTTTTTCAGAAAAATTTTTCTTTAGATTTTGCAAAAACTCTATCATCAAAATTTAAAAAAATATCATACGAGGATCTTGATTTTTCAGATGCTTACAAGCTAGTCGATAAAGAAAAAGATCTCAAGGAGATGATGACAAAAGAGGAGAAAAAGGCCCTAGCTGTTAAAAGAAAAGAATTACGAGAGCAGCTCAAAGAAAAATATGGCAAGTCCATAATGGATGGAAAAGAGGTAGAAGTTGGAAACTATATGGCAGAACCCCCAGGAATATTCATCGGTAGAGGGGAGCATCCGCTTCGAGGAAGATGGAAACCTCCAGTTACTGCAAAAGATGTTACACTTAATCTTGGAAAGGAATCTAAAGTCCCAGAAGGAGATTGGGGGAAAATTGTTCACGACAAAGAATCAATGTGGTTGGCAAGCTGGTTGGATTATCTTACACAAAAAAGAAAATATGTTTGGCTTGCAGATACTGCAGGTCTAAAACAAGACCGAGATAAAGATAAGTACGAAAAAGCAGTAAATCTTGCAAAAGAGATTGAGAAGATAAAGGATCGAATTGTAAAGGATATGAAAAGTAAGGATCCAAAAATTAGCAAAATTTCAACTGCGTGTTATTTGATTTATAGAACTGCAATGAGGGTAGGGGACGAAAAAGATCCAGAAGAGGCAGACACAGTAGGTGCAACTACACTCAGAAAAGAGCACATCAACCTTACGCCAGATGCAATAAAGTTTGACTTTTTAGGTAAAGACAGTGTACGGTGGCAGGAAACTGTTCCTGCACAAGGACATGACAAGCAATTTCATGAGAACCTAAAGAAAATAATTCAAAACAAAAAACCAAAGGATGACATTTTTGATGGTATTACTTCACGGCACGTTAATGTGTATTATTCAAGTATAGTCAAGGGGTTAACTGCAAAAGTTTTCAGAACGTATCTTGCAACAAACGTCGTAAAGAATTACCTCAAAGAACATGATAACCTTAAAGGAAAAACTCCAAATGAGAAACTCCATCATGCAAAACTTGCCAACTTGGAGGCTGCAATCATGTGTAACCACAAAAGGACTATTCCTAAAACCTTTGAGCAAGCTTTGGAGAAAAAAAGAGATACCCTGAAAAAAATTGAAAAAGACAAGCCATGGACAAAGGCAGAGGAGACACTAAAGAAAGCAATAGCCAAAGAAACCAAAACAGACGCCCAGGCCAAAACCAAAGAGAAGAGAATTAAAACACTAAATGGGCAAATTAAAAAACGAAAACTAAAGCACAAAGAAAGACAGGAGAAATTAAAATTGCAAATTGACTTGTCAGGGAAAACAAGGGACTACAGCCTTGGAACCTCACTTCGAAACTACATTGATCCTCGCGTAGTCAAAGCATGGACTGATGAAGTGGGGGCTGATTGGGAGAAACTTTACACTGCAGCTTTGCAGAAAAAATTCCTATGGGTTCAAAACGAAAAACTAGACTGGAAAAAAATAGCTCAAGAATAAATGAATTATTATTAACATAAGTAGATTTAGGAACAGAATCATTTAATTTCCCAAATTATTAGGCATAAACTATGCCGGGGTAGCTCAGCCTGGTTAGAGTGCCAGTTCGCTTGGTAAAATCTAACAGGTCTTCCAAAGAAGGCAATACTCATAATCTGGAGGTCGCGGGTTCGAAACCCGCCCCCGGCATTCCTAAGGTATTGAACTAAAACAATGATACTCCCATCTTAAATTTAGATGTAAAACTATGCCATTTTGTTAGGGCATCTAACTAATCAAATGATACTCCCTCAAAACACTTTGAGGGCATCAAACTACAATGCCGCAATTGGGTTTTGAAATTATTTTTTTAATGTTATTCCATAATGATATGGTTTAAGATCATATATGTTTGGATTAACTAATCCTGTTGATTTTGCAAGCTTGATGCATTGCTCTGGTTTTATTCTAATATTCATGGGTGGTCCTCTAACAGTTTTAGGATCATAATTCCAATGAATTATTCCAATCACACCATTTGGTTTTAAGATTCTCCAAGACTCCTCAAAGAGCTTTTCTGGCTCTTCTCCATGAAGTATGTTGAAAAGCATAACATAATCAACACTTTCAGTATCTAGACTGGACCCTTTTGTAATAAAATCTTGTTTTACTGTTACGATATTATCTAACTTGTGCTCTTTAGCTTTGTTCTTAGTAATTTCCAACATTTCTGGTTCAATGTCAATGCCATAGATTTTTCCGCTTATCATTTTTGCAGCAGGAATAGTGAATGTGCCAAAACCACAACCAAATTCTGCTACATCTCCTATTTTCTTATTCATGCCTAGTGTTTCAAGGATTTTAACCGGATTGAAAAATCCACCCCAGATCTTTTCATCAGGCATTCCACTTTCTCTAATTTTCATTTTTATCGATTAATCCTTTTGATGGTTATTCTTTCCTAATTTTTATTATAAACGGTTAATTTGAAATTATTTTTTGGGAAGGATGAGAGGAAACTTAAACACAAAGACCTTTTGAAAGTCCACAGCATTACTTGATGATGATTATTTTACTATGGTTACTGGAGGATTTGCCTTATGCAAGATAAAGTTTGATGTACTTCCAAAAAATAATTCCTTTGGAAATCCCATTCCTCTTGATCCTATAACGATTTGATCAATCTTGTTTGCAGGGTTATTTGCAAATGTGGTTAAATCAATACCTGAAGTGTGACCTCCAATAACAATTCCTTTAAATTTAATTTTATTTTTTTCTACTTTTTTCTTTGCAACATGTATTAATCCCTGCACTTCATTTGTCCATTTTTTCTCTGGAAGTATGGGTGCACGAACAGCAGAAAATGCACTAAAGCTCGTATCACTGTGAACTCCAATAATCATAGCATCTGATTGTTTTGCAAACAAAATTGCCGTATCTAATCCTCGCAGAGAATTCTTTGAACCATCCAAACAAACCATAATTTTCTTATTACTCATGTAGACAAATGGTCTAATTCCAAGTAAAAAAGATAGTCATTTTACTATTAGAACAGGGCATTTAGCTGACTGGCTTACTGCATTACTTACACTCCCTAAGAGAAATCGGTTAAATCCTGTCTGCCCATGAGAACCAATTACAATTAGATTAATCTTTTTAGAGTTAGCAAAGTCAACAATCTGCTTTGAGATAGATTTTGCCTCAATAACATGGACAAAAAGTGGAACTTCAGAGTCTTTTGCCGTCTTTTCCAATTTTGAAAGAAAACTTTTTGCAAATTTCTTTGCGTCACTTATTATTTTCTTGTTTATTCTTTTATCAATATACCAAGCACCAAGATTTTCTTTTTCTAAACAAGTTAGAACATTGATTTTAGCATCGTGTATTTTTGCAATATCTAATGCAGTATTAAATGCCTTGACAGAATAAGTTGAACCGTCAATTGGTACCAGAATGTTTGTTATTGGCATTTTTTATTTTACCACCATTACGGGAATCTTTGCTTTGTGTGCTACGTCATTTGCAACGCTACCTAAAATAAGCTTGTTAAGACCTGTTCGGCCATGAGAACCAATTACAATTAGATCATATTTGTGAGAATTCATATAATTCAAAATGGCATTTGATACTGAAGGGTTATGTAATATTTTTAATGAAAGGCTTATGCCTTTTTTATTTGCTGCAGATTCTAGTTTTAAAAAGATTTTTTTAATTAATTTCTTATGTTTTTCTAGCGTTTTCTCCGCATACTTCATTGAAAATCCTATTGAAGGCTGATATACACCTGTTATGACAGTTGAAATTGTAATTTTACTTTTATTTGGTTCTGCAATGTCTAACGCACTTTTGAAAGCTCTGTTTGAAAAGCCTGAAGAGTCATACGCTACTAAGATATTTTTAAAGGACATGCAAATTCTCGTCATTGTAACCATTTAAAGAAATATCATGATTGTCAATAATAGAATTTTCAATAGCAATAAGAAATTATTTTTTGGGAAGGATGAGAATTAAAAAATTATGGCCCTCATGTGGTTTAGGATATTGTCATTTTTTAACCAAAAATTTTCTTTGGTTTAAATATCAAGAAAGAGATCATGCTATATGGTACAACTACAGGTTACTAATGAGACAATGACTCAAATTAAAATAGTATCAACTATTGGAATACCAGTAACAAGGATTGAACGATAGGCTAGTGAGAAGGAAGGGTATAATTTCATGGTAATAGACAATTTCAATAACAAATCAACCTGTACACGTTGTGGAAAAAATTCTTTATTGACTGACGAAGTCACAGGAGAACAATTTTGTGGAAAATGTGGTTTTGTAATTACTGAGAAATCGCAAGAA
>JAUWQG010000079.1 GCA_030611185.1 Nitrososphaerota archaeon | reverse complement strand
GGCAGTATCAAATAGCAGTTTGACTGCCTTTGAACTCATAAACACCGAATAGTCTGGATTATAATTTTTGATAGATTCTAAAAATTCATCAACAATCTTCTCACCTTTGCTTACAAGTTCAATTGTAGGCAAAGGAAGTGGTTTTGCATTGTTTTTTTGGGCAAGTTCGATAAATTCTGCAGCATCATCTTTTGAGCGAGTAATTGCTATTGTCTTTCCATCAAGCATCTTATTTCCACCCTATTGTTTTTGACAAATCAACCACTTTTCCAATGATAATATTAGATGGAGGAGTAATCTTGTTTTGTTTCACCAATTTTGCAATATTTGAAACTGTTCCTGTGATCATTTTTTGTTTTGGAGTGGTACCATTTTGAATTACTGCAACAGGAGTTTTCTTATCCAAGCCACCTGCGATAAGCTGTTTACAAATTACATCAATTCTAGACAATCCCATCATGATAACAATTGTATCAACTGACTTTGCAAGTCTTTTCCATTTTACAACCTCATTTTTCTTTTCAGGATCTTCATGTCCTGTTACAAATACTACAGATGAGGCATATTTTCTATGAGTTAGAGGAATTCCAGCATATGTTGCAGAACCAATTCCAGAGGTAA
This sequence comes from Nitrososphaerota archaeon, assembly GCA_030611185.1. GTDB lineage: Archaea > Thermoproteota > Nitrososphaeria > Nitrososphaerales > Nitrosopumilaceae > Nitrosomaritimum. Next base: position 4,289 of record JAUWQG010000079.1, on the reverse strand, counting down.
TTCCTGGAACAATTTCATATTTTATTTTATTTTCTTTAAGAAATTCAGCTTCTTCACCACCACGTCCAAAAATAATTGGATCCCCTCCCTTTAGCCTAACAATATTTTTTTTAGATTTTGCATATTTTACCATCAAATCATTTGTTGTGTTTTGATGAGTCGTGTCATCTCCAACGGCACGACCTACGTAGATTTTTTCGGTTTTTTTTGGAATCATTGAAATTATTTTTTTACTTACTAGTCTATCATAAAGTACCACATCAGCTTTTTGGAGAAGTTCTACTGCATGTAATGTTATTAGCTTATGATCTCCAGGACCTGCTCCTACAAGATAGACTTTGCCCGTCATTTCTTATTCCATTCCTCCACTTTTTCCCTCCAATTTAATGCAAGGTCATTTACTCCTTTCTCTCGAAGTTCTTCCCCTACACTTTTCCCTAAAGAATAAGGATCATTTTTCCTGCCAGTTTTATTTACATAAAGATATTTTTTCCCATCAACTGAAAATGCGCTGACTTGCAGGCTCAATTCTTCTCCATTTGATTTTGCATATGCACCCAATGGAAATCTACATCCAGAATCCACAAAGTCAGATAAGGCTCTTTCTGCTTCAATCTCTATTCTTGAATTAGCATCTTCTATTTTTTTTAGCATCTGAATTGTGTTCTCATCGTTTTTTCTACTAACTATTGCAAGTGCACCCTGTCCTGGCGATGGAGAAAAGTCTTCAATAGATAATTCCGTAAAAGACACATCGATTCCTAGTCGAGTAATTCCAGCTTTTGCCAAAACAATTGCATCATAGTTTTCACCCGATACTTTTCTTATCCTTGTCTCAATGTTTCCACGAATTGGTTTTACTATAACATCAGGTCTTTTTCTTGAGATTTGTACCGCTCGTCGTAAAGAGCTAGTCCCAATCACAGCACCAGTCTTGATAGTCTTAAGTGTGGAATCATCTGATGAAATAAACACATCATTTACCATCTCTCTTTTTGGAATACAAGCCAAAACAAGGTTTTCATCCAGTTGGGATGGAACATCTTTTAGGCTATGTACCGCAAAGTCTATTTCTTTTTGAGCAACAGCTCGGTCAATCTCTTTTTCAAAAATTCCTTTTTGATCAATTGTAAACAATGGTCTTGTGTCAATATCACCCTGTGTCTTTATGGGTTTGATCTCAAATTCCAAATCTTGATGTACTTTTTTGAGTTGGTCAATTACCCAGTTTGTTTGTGCAATAGATAGCTGACTCCCTCTTGCGCCAATCACATACTTCAATTCTTCACCGATTTTAGAGCAATTTGATAGGAGTCAAGTGCCTTGTTTAGATCAGTTTGAGTGTGAGCATCAGACAAAAAAACTACCTCAAACTGTGAGGGGGCAGTGAAAACTCCATTTTTTAGAAGACTGTTGAACATTTTCTGGAATTTTTTGGCATTTGCATTTTTTGACGTTTGGTAGTTTATGACAGGCTTGTTTGTAAAGAAAATTTGAAACATTGAAGATGTAGAATTGATTTGATGTGGGATTTTCATGTCAGTTGCAATATCGTCCAAGGCTCGAGTAAAGAGTAGATTGTATTTTTCAAGTTTGGCGTAAAGTCTGTTTTTAATTTTGTTTATGGTTTTAAGAGAACTAATCGCCGCACTTACGGAGATTGGATTTCCAGCAAAAGTACTTGCCTGATACACCTTGCCTCCAGGGGAAAGTAAATCCATAATTTCTTTTTTTCCACCAACTGCAGCAATGGTAAATCCATTCCCTAATGCTTTTCCAAGTGTGGTAATATCAGGTTTTATTCCAAAGTGTTTTTGGGCACCTCCTGGCGATACTCTAAATCCAGTTACAACTTCATCAAAAATTAGTGGAACATTATTTTCTTTTGTTATCTTTCTAATGTCTGAGAGAAAATTATTCTCAGGCAAAATCAATCCCATATTTGCAAGAATTGGCTCTACGATTACTCCTGCAACATCTTTATTTTTTCTAATTGTTTTTTCAAGGTCCTCAGCATTGTTGTATTGGACAACTAGAGTGTTCTTTGATACTTCATTTAGACCCCCATCAGATACAGAGATACCATTATGTGCAGACCCAGAACCCGCCTTTACAAGTACAGAATCATGAGCCCCATGGTAACATCCTTCAAATTTTATGATTTTTTTCTTTTTTGTAAATCCTCGTGCAAGTCTAATTGCAGTCATTGTTGCCTCACCTCCAGTATTAACAAGACGAACTTTCTCAATTGATGGGAAATTGCCAATGATTAGTTTTGATAATTCTAATTCGGATTGAGTAGGAGTACAATACAAAGTACCTTGAGTTAGCTGTTTTGATACTGCTTGAATGATCTCTTTTCTTCTATGCCCCAAAAGAAGGGCACCATAACCATTACAAAAGTCAATGTATCGATTTCCGTCCTCATCCCAGATATGTGACCCTTTAGATTTTTTTGTAAAGAATGGGTATGGCTCAAAATACCTAACTGGACTGTTTACACCTGATGGAATTACTTTTTTTGAATCACTAAATAATTTCCTGGAACTAGGCATAATTCAATAGGAATTAAGGTCATTATTATTCGTAATATCACGATTTTTCTTGTTTTCTCTGCTTTGCAAACTTTCCTCTAAACAAGAAGCCTACAATCACAGTCCCAACAAAAGGGGCAGTCCAATAAAGCCACAAATCGTTCATAACACCAGATAGTAAAGCAGGAGCAAATGCCCTTGCAGGATTCATAGAAGCACCAGAAATTACTGCTAAAAAGAAAATATCCAAACCAACTATTCCACCAATTGCAATTCCGCTGAATCCTTTCAATCCTTTGGTATACACGACAGTAAAAATCACGGCCATCAGTAATCCTGATGCCAATACTTCTACAGGAAATATCAAAAGAATTGAATAGTCATAGTTTGGCGCATTTGCTCCAAGATTTGCATCAGTGCCAATAAAATTCATTACAAACAAAGATCCAAGAATCGCACCAATAATCTCAGCTGCAAAATACCATGCTACTTGAATTTTAGTTATGTGTCCGGTAATATAATATCCAATTGTAACTGCGGGATTAAAATGTGCAAGAGAAATTTTCCCAAAAGAATACACACCGATAATTAATGCAATAAATGGAGTTACTGCAGCAAACCAAATCCCATATGGTCCACCAATCTGAACATCATAAACTATAGATCCTGTGGCAAAAACTACAAGAATAAAGGTTCCAATTAGTTCAACTGTAAAAATTTGAAAATTTGAATACGTCATATATCATCTTCAAGTTTTTTTATTAATGACAATACTTCTAATTTTATTTGATCACGAATCTTCCTTACTTCTTCAATTGTCTTTCCTTTAGGATCTGTAATGTTCCAATCAAGAACAGCATTTACAAACAATGAAGGACATGATTCTTTGTTCATGCAGCCCATGTTAATAGTTCGAAATGAATCTTGAATCATTTTATTTGAAAGAAGTTTTGGTTTTTGATTTGTAATATCAATTCCAACTTCATCCATTACTTTCACCACAATAGGATTAAGTTCTGATTTTGGTTCAGTTCCAGCGCTGCTAACCTCAAATTTATTGGCATGTTCTCGAAAAAATCCTTCTGCAATTTGGCTTCGACCTGCATTTTCTACGCACACAAAGAGGACATGAGGACCTTGCATTACCAATGCATAAATATCAATTCATATAAATCTAAATTGATATGAATGGAGTCAGTCTTTTAAAATGTATTTGTGATGAGACTAGATTTGAAATTCTAGAGATGCTTCAAAAAGAAAAAGAACTTTGTGTGACTGATTTTGTAGTAAATCTAAAAAAAGATCAACCATTGATTTCTCATCACCTCAAAACTCTAAAAAAATGTGGGATAGTAAAGTCAAGAGATGAAGGAAAAAAAGCAATGTATAAGATTTCAAATAGTCAATTATCGGAATTAATTTCCAGCATTACAAAGGCCAGTAAGAAAATTCCAATTTTATGCAATGATAATGCATGTTGTTAGACAAATTTTTCAGTTCGTAAAACCCCTACATCACTAACATACAACACAACTGCAAAATTTGTAAAAAGAGTTCTTGCAATTTCCTCAATTACATCCTGAATTTTTTCTTCTTGCATAATTACCTCAACTTTAACATTTTTTTCATTCTTTAGTCCCCGTCCACGCAAACCACGTGCACCGTTCCCCTCAACCTCGTAAGTTGTATAACCTGAAATATTGTGTTTTGCTAAAATATCTATAACATTTTTTTGAGCAAGAATCTCACATGTAA
>JAUWQG010000023.1 GCA_030611185.1 Nitrososphaerota archaeon | reverse complement strand
AATCACAGTTCCAAATGAACCAGTTCCTGATATACCCGATAGAGATTTTATTATTTTTTCTTGATGATAATATGGTTTATCTTCTTGATTAGAATTTTATTTCAAATGAAAAAGGGTACGTTCACCCTCAAAAGAAAATACTAATTAAATTATTTTTAATTTATTATAGTTTCTAATGATAAAATTCTTAAGAAATTAATTCTATCGTACTGTTATTATTCCAACTCTCCATGGATGAAAAGAACAATAATAATTATAAACTCCAGGTTCATCAAATGTGTTTTCAAATTTTTCACCTGTCATAAGAGGTGCACTATTAAACAGACCGATTATTTTTCCTTGTTCGTCTTGACTTTGTATTGTATGAGGTACAGAATCATCATTTATCCATTCTACGGTTGTCCCAGTAGTAACTTCAAGATTCAAAGGAATGTAAAATCCAGTATTTGCTATATCAAAATTCCCATTTGGAATTAAAACGCTTGAAATAAGATTTTCAGAAACAATCTCGTCTTGCTCAAATTCAATAAGGTCATTTTCTATGAGAAATTGAATAGCATTTAGAAACTCAGTTTCTGAGATTGATCCTTCTCCATACCATAAAGCAGTATTTTTTATCCACTGTGGAAGACTTTCAGCAGAAGCACTTGGGTAAAACATCATAGAACCTAAAAATAAAACGCCACACACAGCTATGATGCTAATTTTTTGCCTCCTCTGCACGGAAAGTTTTAGTTTTTAATTTATTTAACAAGGTTTCATGAATTTCAATTATGATAATTATAGTTGTAATAAAATTAATAAAAATAGAATAATGTGAAGAAATTATATAAAAATCATTAATTTAATACATTTCTTTATACTTCATTTTTAGTTGCTCATGTGGTAGCACATCAGAAAAAGCCTCTACAACATCTGTTTTACTTACTAATCCTATTAGATTTTGATTGGAATCTAATACAGGTATTCCGCTAATTTTGTATTTTATCATTAAACTTGCTGCTTTTGCCAAATCTTCATCTTCTCTAATTGTTACAAGATTTCCTTCAAGTAGATCATTTACAGTTGCATCTTTATCTAATGGAAGTAGATAATCTCGAGAACGAGTATGGCCCTTTGTAAAATAATCACTATGAGTCAATAATGTACTAGTTGTAATTAGACCAATAGCTAATCCCTTTTCATCAGTTACTACTAACCTTGAAACTTTGTTTTGATTCATTATACTTAATGCAAATTTCAAAGAATCTGATTTTCTACATGTAACTAATTTTCTACTCATGAAATCTTTTACTAGATATTTTCCACCAAAAATATTGGCATATGATTTTACCACATCTGTTCTTGAAACTATTCCTGATAAATCTCCATTTTTATCTACAAGTATTACTGACCCAATTTTCAAATTTTTCATTTTTGAGGCACATTGATAAAAATCATCTTCAAGTCCATCAGTAATTAATACAATATTTTTTTGCATAAGATGTTTTACTGGTATTTCATTAATGGCCCTTGCAGTTTTATCATCTTCAAGAAATTTATCTATATCACGCTCTGTAATGATTCCTAACGGTTTAGTTTCATCTGTAATTACTAATCGTTTTATAAAATTAGATTGCATTTTTTGCAATACCTCAAAAATTGATGAATTTGAATTTACAGAAATTACAGGTGTAGAATATAATTTTTCCACACATGTATTATCTTTTTTTTGATTTAAAATTGATCATTGATTCTCAAATCTGATTTCAATAAAAGGAAAAGAAATAAGTTTTTAGGAAATATTAGGTACGATTTCAATCTCTACGTTGCTACCATTGAAAGATGTAGCAATTGCTTTTACCTTACTTTTGTAGAGAAAATATTTTTTACCATCATCGCTGATGGAGCCTGAAATTCCCAAAAGTTTGTTATCGTGGAGAGTCTGTAACCTTCTATACACAGTACTAATTGGAATTCTAGTTTCAGCACTTATTTCCATAGCGGATTTTGGTTTTTCCATGGAAATCTCCAAGATGGCTCGACAATATTTGTCAGACATTACCTCAAGTATGGCGTCTTTTCTTGAGTCATCTTCTACTTTTCTTCCTGAAATTAACGCTTGCATGGACAAACTAGGTAAAATTTGGATTTAATAGATCAGTATACTCTGCCTTGCAGTGCACTATGATGAACTATCAATGCACGGATAATCTTGTATGAGCTTTAAATTGGACATTATAGCCATTTTCACTAATGTTGTTCAAGAATATTCTAGTACCTTTTGATCTATCCAGCCCATCCAATCAAGCCTTTAAGGTTGCTCTAGATATAGCCCAAAAATACGACTCAAAAATAACTCTAATAACCTGTATTGAAGGGGATGCTTGGCACCACAAATTTTATGATGCACGAGCAGATACGGAGTTACTAAAAAAACAAAGTAAAGTAGCAAAAAAGTATATGGAAAAACTAGAGGCTACAGCAAACAAAGCTGGTGTAAATATAAAATTACAGATTTTAAAATCTATTTCTGTCGTCAAAGATATTACAACATTTGCAAAATCAAGAAAAATGGATCTAATTGTTATGAGTTCTCATGGTAGAACTGGTCTTGACAAGGTAATTCTAGGAAGTGTTGCAAATGGCGTTGTTCAAAGAACTAGATGTCCAGTACTTTTAATAAAATAAATGAGATGAGATTTAGCTGATCTCAATTATAGGAAGCGGATTAGTTGGTTCTTCAATAGCATTTCTTTGTGCATCAAATTCCCTAGATGATATTGTGTTACTTAATCGTACTAAAAGCAAAGCTCTTGGTGAGGCTTTAGATATTTCAAATGCAATACCTAAAAATTCAGATATTACTATTCGTGGTACTGATGATTATTCTGAAATAACAAATTCTGATATAATTGTTATAACTGCAAGTACGGGTGTTTATCTTAAAAATAGAAATGAAATGATTGATGAGCAAGTAAAAATGATAAAAGAAATTGGGAAAAAAATAAAAAAATATTGTCCTTCCCCAATAATTTTAATAATTTCAAATCCAATAGATGTATTGACATATTTTTTTCAAAAGGAAACTAATTTTTGTAAAAACAATGTAATAGGAATTGCCTCTAGTTTAGATTCTAGTAGATTTCGATATTTACTTTCAAAAAAAATTGGGGTAAAACAGTCTCAAATATCTGATGCCCTTGTTTTGGGTGAGCATGGCGATTCTATGGTTCCAATATTCTCAAAGGTAAAAATTAAAGGAAAAAACGTGCGTGAAATAATTGATTCTAAACAAAAAGAGGATATTTCAAGAGAAATTCGAGATTTCTGGAAATCTCTAAGGAATTTAAAAAGTCGATCCCAATTTGGTATTGCCAAAAATACCTATGATGTAATGGAATCAATTATCAAAAATCAAACTATATCTTTTCCAGCATCCATTTTACTTGAAGGAGAATTTGGAGAAAAAAATGTCTGTATGGGAGTTCCAATAAAAATTACATCTGAAGGGAAAATAGAAATTCAATCAATAGATTTTGATGAATCTGAACAGAAATTATTCAAATTATCTGCAGAAACTATTAGAAATACCATAAAGTCCGTCTAGAGATTATTGCACTAAGAAATTTAATCCATATCCAACCAAATATGCTACCATAGCTGCAACTCCTCCAATAATTAATGTATAAAGTCCAGATTTAATTTTTGATTTTTTAACAATCTTCCCCTTGATTATTCCAACTAAAAAAAATGCTGCTACTACAAATAGTATTGAATAAACAAAAGTATCAGAATTAGGATCAATTCCCATTGCAATGAATATCATAAATGGCATTAATGGAATTAATCCAACCAAATTAAATCCAACAAATGTACTAATTGAACTATCTATTGGATGTTTATCATCTTCTATTAAGCCCAATTCCTCTTTCATCATTGTATCTACCCAAACTTTTCGTCTTGATGTAATTATTCGAACTACTTCTTCAAGTAATTCATCTTTGAATCCTTTATTGCTATAGATTTCTCTAATCTCTTCTTTTTCTTGGTCTTCTAAATTATCAATTTCCCATTCTTCCTGTTTACGCTTCATTTCAATGAATTCATTTCTGGCCTTTGAAGCCTGATAGTTTGCAGCAGCCATTGAAAAGCCATCTGCAAACAGGTTGGCAAAACCTAGAATCAAAATAATTCCTGGAGATAATGAAGCTCCCACTACTCCGGCGACAATTGCAAAAGTTGTAACTGCACCATCAATTGAGCCATAAATAAAATCATCAAAATGCCATTTCATGATTATAGATTACCATTTTTCATTGATTAAATATATTCTCAAAAAATTTCTATTCAACAATTGCCTTTATGATGTCTGTTTTGCTGATAATTCCAGCAATAGACCCATTTCCATCTAACACAACTAAGCCACTGATATTATTTTCTAAAATTAACTTACACGCACTTGATATCTCTTCATTAAATTTTATCGAAACTATACCATTCGTCATTACCTCTCGAGCTAGGGAAATATCTCCAAATCCTTCTTTTGAAAGAAACCCCTTTCTGATTTGATCTGGAATTGTATATCCTGAATAATCTTCCTCGCTACCTAATTCAATTGATATTCTAAATAGGTCTCTAAATGAAATAATCCCTACGGGTTCTTCATTTTGATTTTTTACAATTATTCTTGATACCTTATTTTCCAGCATTTTTTTAACTACCTTGAATAACGGTGCTGCAGAATGAGTATACACATAGGCATGAGTCATGTAATCAACTACCTTTTTCTCTGATGAATTTTCTAGATAATATTTTACAAGATCGGTTTTAGTAAAAATCCCCTTGATATTTTCCTCTGAACCAACTGTAAGTGAGCTTACTCCTTTTTCAATCATCATTTTTGCTGATTCTTTTGGGGTTATTCCTTCTTCTACAAATAATATTGGCTTCATTATTTTAGTAATAGGAATATCATCTAATCCTTGTTTGGAGGTCTCTGAAAAAAGGAACAATCCAATGTCTTTTTCAGTGATAATCCCTACCGGTTTTCCACCTTCAACAACAATTAATCTACTCAGTTTAAATTCTAATAATTTTTTAATGACTTCTGATATTGTTGAATTTTTTAGAATGGTAATTGGTTTGTTAATAATTTCGTTAATTGACAACAAATAAACTAAATTTGATTTCTATAAAAAGATCAGATATAATTTTCATTCCTGAATGTAAATCCAAGTTTTTCTATACATGAAATTCCAATGTTGGAAATCATAGTCTTTTTATATATTTGAAGAATTATTAAAATTATTATGGCAAAATTCAAGAAAATCCTTGTACCACTTGATGGTTCTAATAATTCAACTAGAGGATTAGATCGAGCTATTGAAATTGCAAAAGAAAGCAATATCGAAATAACTGGATTTTATGTATTTCATTTGCCACTCTTAGCAGGAGTAAAGTATTCTCAAAAAATGAAAGATGAGGCACAGAAAAAAGCTGTCAAAGCAATTGGACCTGCAATGAAACGTGCTCAAAAAGCAGGAGCTTCATTCAAGTACAAAACTGGAGGTGGCCACACCGGCTCCGAAATTGTCAAATTTGCTCAAAAGGGAAAATATGACATGATCGTTATTGGAGCAAGAGGTGTTGGAGGCGCTAAAGAAGCATTCCTTGGAAGTACCTCTAATTATGTAATGCATAAGACAAAGATTCCTGTTTTAGTGGTAAAGTAAACATGTATGGGATTTCCCACCATTTTTCTAGAAATTTATTATTGATTAATATTAAAAAGTAATTAAATCAAAAAACTGTTTATTAAATTAAGAATCCTTCATATTTTGTATAGGAAAAATATAGTACAGTTATGATTAGATTAATCAAGGATTGGTGGTATGTATGGTAGAAAATAATTACGATATTTTAGAAATTGTGGAGGGTTCTACCGAAAAAGAAATCCGAAATGGGTTTAGGCGTTTAGCTCTTCAATTTCACTCAGATAGAGGAGGGGACAATGAACAATTCATAAAAATCAAACAAGCTTATGAGGATCTAAAAATAGGCAAAAAATATCCCGAAACAGATATTGAAAAATTAAGAAAATCCAGAGTTTATTCAGGTGATTCTGAAGAAGACATTAGAAGAAAAAATCGGATTTTAGGCCAAGAATTATCCAAAGAAATGCAAACTGCTCAGGAATGGGCAGCTGCTCTGAATAGATCTAATTCAACTGCTTCCAGATTATTCGGATCAAAAACTTTAGGGGAAATAGAACTAGAAAGAAAAGCAAATGGAGCTCTGTCCATTAAAGGAAATTTCATGGCAGGAGAGTTATCTTATGATGGACCTATCATAATGCAAGGAAATGTTTCAAGTCCCTCATGGACAGAAGAATTTAGGACAAAAATACATCTTACCAGAGGTGATTTCAAATTTGTTAATCCAATTGAAAATAAGTACAAAATTGAGAATGGTGCAAAAATCATAGTAGATAATGGAAATGCGGTAATTGGAAATATTTTTGGAAGGAAATACAAAGTTCAAGATCCAGAAGGCAGAGTTGGGATATATCTTAATCAAGAAAACAGAACACAGATTTTAGCACCTAGAGGAAAAATTATTGCAGAAAATGCAGTAAATACGGTATATCTTGAAGCAGATACAATAATTGCTCTTAATCTTGAAGATGACGTAAAGATAAGAGGTAGAGAAATTTTACTTTATGGTAGCAAAGTTACCTATGATGTTATTATTGAATTAAAAAAAGACGGAATAATCAAATTCTTTGAAAGCTTTTCTGTCCAAGGAATAAGTAATGATGTAAAAATTAGGCTAGAAAATGGAAAGGAAATTAGATTATTTGATATTAAAACAAAAAAAATAAAAGATTTAGCTGATGAATTTGTACCTAACAAATCTAATTACCATAAAGATGACACCATGGTGGGAAAAGGATTTACCATTACATACCAAATGTTGGAAAATCTGAATAAAAAATCTGGCAAATCTAGATGGAAAATTGGTTTTTAATCTTTAATTTACAAATTTTTATGCCTACCTCAAGTCCTGAAAATTACATTAATCTATCTAGTCGTATAAACAAAGACTTGATATTCATATAAAATCAAAAGAGAGTTGAATTGGCAATATCTTTTGCTTTAGATAAAAAATTAATTCTTTTAGTAATGGGCGTTTCAATATTTACTTTATCCATTACTGCATTTCTGAGTTTTAATTATGCAGAACAGATTCTAAAGGAAAGAACCGGTGAACAATTGTTCGGTGAATCAACAATTCGAGGTGATACACTCAGATTTCTTTTTGAATCTCGCGTTGAACAGAATCAAATAATAGCAACAGATCCTATGATTAAAATTTTAGTTTCGGATCTAAACCAAACTCCGGAAGGAGAACTTGAAGACTCGATAGAAGGAAAACGTAGAGATTTCTTAACAGAGATTCAAGCTTTTCAAACACTCATTGGATTTTCCATAGGTTTTGAAGATGTAAAAATAATTGGAAAAAATGGTGAAATTTTCTTTTCTCTAGGAAGAATAGAGAAAAATAATTTTGAGAATGATCCATTGTTTCAAAAAGGAATTCAATCCTCATTTGTAGAGTTTGAGCCATTTCAAGATACTAAAAAAATGATTGTGATATCTCCTATTTTTGCAGAGGATAGTAAAATTGGAGATGAGGCAATTGGAGTAGTAATAGCTCGAATGAGAACGGCAGCAATAGATGATATCTTACTAAATAGGAGTGGTCTTGGGGAATCAGGAGAGATTTACATTGTTAATCGTGATTTTTTGATGTTATCTGAATCAAGATTTATCGAAAATACTATCTTTAAACAAAAAGTGGATACCATTCCTGTCCAAACATGTTTTACTGAAGGAATAGACTATGAAGGACTTTATACAGATTACAGAGAAACTTCAATCTATGGTTCCTCCTATTGTGCACGCGATTTAGGATTTGTATTGCTTGCAGAAATAGACGAAGCTGAAACTATTCAACCAATTTTGACTCTTCAATGGAGGATACTCGAAACTGGCTTGTTAATCATAAGTGGAATGGCAGTTGTTGCATTTATTATTTCGAAGTCATTTTCAAGGCCGTTAATTAAATTGAAAAATGCTGCAAATACCATAGCAAGTGGTAATTTTGAGGTAAGAACAAAGATTACAACATCAGATGAGATAGGCGAGCTCTCACAAGCCTTTGATTCGATGGCTCAAAAACTTCAAGATTCAATTATTGAAATTAAAGAAAAAGCAGACGTAATTAAACAACAAGAAGATATTCTTTTACAATTTTCAGATTATAGTGAAAAATATTGTGTTTGTATGATAGATATAATAAATTCAACAAAAATCACTACTAAATTATCTGAATAAGAAACAAGTGAATTTTATAGAATTTTTCTAAACTCGATGGCACTAATAGTTAGAAATTTTGGTGGTATTGTTGTAAAAAACATTGGAGATGCTCTGTTATTTTATTTTCCTATAATTCATTCTGAAAAGGAACTTACAATAGAAAAATGTCTTAATTGTTGTTTGGCATTAGGAGAATCACATAAGGACATTGTAACAAAATTAGAAAAGGAAAATCTACCTATTTTTGATTATAGAACTAGTGCTACTTTTGGAAATGTAAGAATAGCCAGAACTTCTACATCCTCGGTAAATGATATTTTTGGAGCTACTGTAAATCGATGTGCCAAAATTAACAGAACTGCACCAGCAAACGGATTGATTATAGGAGAAGAGTTCTATGAAAATGCAAAAGATTTTGATAGCTATACCTTTAAAAAAATAGCTAGTGACATAGTTTCTCCAGAACATGGTTATACCGGATATATCGTTTATAGAAAACAAAAATAAATGATAATTAAAAATTCTTTAAACTTTTTTAAAAAATTAAATCAAATCAGCTGATTTTTCTTTTGTAGAAATATCATATGATTCCTCAACATTTGTGATAAAGATTTTTCCATCTCCTTTTTCACCTGTATGAGCAGCACTCAAAATAGCTGAAACAACTGAATCTACTTGAGAGTCATTCACAACTGTAATAATTACATCTGTAGAATTAAATTCAATTTGCTTTCCACCAATTTGTGGTCTATCTCCACCTCCTTGTCCTAAAGATTCAATCAAGGTAACACCGCCTACGCCTGTATTTCGAACTGCTTTTACTACTTGTCTTGAAACTTCACTTTGTACAACAGCTTCGATTCGTTTCATAAGATTTTTGAGAAAAGTTACAATTTAAAAATATCTAAATAATTTCTAATTATCATACCTGAATATCAACTAGGAAAATCTTCTCATGCTTAAATAAATTTAGAGTGATAATTATCATATCTTGTATCGTTTACTAGCTATGCTTGTAGGAGTGCTTTCTTTGATTTCAACAGCATATGCTGAGGATTACATTGTAGACGTTCCATATGGGGCATTTAATCCAGAATTAAATACACCTGCTGAGGTTTGGTACAATCCACCTGTTATCTCAATTGTTGTAGGTGATTCAATTACATGGTACAATGATGACAGAGAAGGTCATACAGTTACTAGCGGAGAAGGATCTGGTCGATTTGGTTGGATGGATGATAATTTTGGAACTCCTGATGGAGGTTTTGACAGTGACCGATTCATGCCAGGTGAATCATGGTCTATGAAATTTGAAGATTCTGGGACTTTTTCATATTACTGTACAATTCATCCATGGATGGAAGGTGTAGTAATTGTCGAACAAGAAATTCCAGATTATCCTCATGATGCAACTGGACAAAAATTAGAGTTTCCTCTCTTACAATACACACCAGATAGACAAATAGAAGTTAATCTTTCATGGGACCCACCTGTAATTAAAACACACGAGAAGATACAATTTGTTTACCAATTTTATGATCCTTCTACAAATTCTAATCTAGCAAAAATGAAATATGATATTATAATTTTTCAAAATGGAAAAGAAATTTTCCGTGATGAGGGTTTAAATCAAATTGGCGGAGACTATCGTAATTTTGTTTTTGATGAATCTGGCTCAATAATTGTTAGAATAGAAGGAATTGAGCCTTTATCTGCCTTAGCTGAAGCAAGTGTAACCGTATCTGGAAAAGTTGAGAATAAAGCCCAAAGGTCAGTTGACTTTACCGGTGTAGTATATGACAATCCAGAAAAAACTACTCATGAAGCTTATCATGTTCAACCCGCCCAAAGACTAGAGCTCTATTATGAGATGACCATTGCAATTGTTTTGATACCTGCAGTAATGATGGTTGCATTGATAGTTTGGATGAAAAGAGCCCCCAAAATTCCTGAGGGTAAATCTAGTGCGATTTAATCCTAAAATTAACCAATTCTCAATTCCTAGTGTGATGAAGATTTAGATGAATAATATGACCAAGAAAAAACCAAAGAAAAAAGATGGTAGATTACAAAAAGGGGAGAAGAAAGGTAGGCAAAAACTACGAAATAAAAAATACAAAAAGGAACAACAAGATAAGAAAAAGAGAAAACCAAAGAAGTATTAGATTCTAACCTAGAATCATTCATGCCATCTTGGTAGGGTCTGTTGCTTTTGGCATAGAGCAGATTTTGAATCTCTAATGCAATATCCTCTGTAGTTGCCTTTTTGCCATAGAGTTTTTGTTTTCTTCTAGCCATCAAGCTCCTCCAGGCTAAGACATGAATTTTTTTGAAATGAAAATGAACTAGCTAAGGTATGATGAGAAACTGAAACGTTCACAAACAATTACAC